>JBLKOJ010000029.1:0-39191 GCA_047602745.1 Candidatus Woesearchaeota archaeon
AATAATGCAAGAGATATTTTAGTTGGTAAAGTTCCAGACCCAAAAGCACAAATTGAGCAAATTACTATTGCTTTAATCTATAAATTTATGGATGATATGGAGAAAAAAGTTGGAACTTCTTTATATTTTAAAAATGAGTTAGAAGGGTATTCTTGGGATGATATTATGAATGAACAAGATTCTTTGAAATTTTTTGAAAAATATGCAACTGCTATTGATTTATTTTCTAAGGCTGAACATTTTCCAAGTTTTTTTAAGGAGATTTTTAAAAATGCGTATGTTCCGTATAAAGATTCAAGAACATTAAATTTATTTTTAAAGGAGATTTCATATTTTGATTATGAACATTCTGAAAAGTTAGGGGATGCATTTGAGTATTTACTCTCTGTTATGTCATCACAAGGAGATGCTGGACAGTTTAGAACTCCAAGGCATATTATTGATTTTATAGTTGAAGTGTTAGAACCTACACTAGGAGAGAAAATTTTAGACCCTGCTTGTGGGACTGCTGGTTTTTTGATTTCAACATTTAAGTATATTCAAGATAGAGCTAATGGGGATTTGAGCCAAATAAATATGACTTCTTTAAAGGAGAATTTGTATGGATTTGATATTTCTCCTGATATGGTTCGTTTAGGTCTTGTTAATATGTTTTTACACGGTTTTTATGATTCAAATATTGAAGAATTTGATACTCTTTCTAATGATTCTAAGGAGAAATGGGATATGAGGTATGATGTTATTTTAGCAAATCCTCCTTTTATGACTCCAAAAGGTGGTATTGAACCTCATGATTTATTATTGACTGCTTGTGATTCTAAACGAGCTGAGGTATTATTTACTCATTATATTTCAACTCATTTGAAAAGTGATAAGGGAAGAGCTGGAATTATTGTACCTGAGGGAATTATATTTCAAAGTGGAAAAGCATATAGACAACTTAGAAAGCGATTAATTGAAAATGGACTATTTGCAGTTGTGTCTTTACCTTCTGGAATTTTTAATCCATATTCAGGTGTTAAGACTTCAATTTTATTTATTGATAATTCAGTTAAAACTGATGATATAGTATTTGTTAAAATTGAAAATGATGGATATCATTTAGGAGCACAGAGAAGAAAAATTGAGAAAAATGATCTTCCACTTGCTAAGGAGATTCTTCTTCAATACAGACATACACAAGAATATGAAGAGAATTCAATTTCACACAAAGTTCCTATTTCACAAATCATTGAAAACGAGGAATATAATTTATCAGGAGAGAGATACAAATCAGTTGAAGAATACGAAGGAGAATATCCACTAGTAGAACTAGGAGAAGTCTGTGAAATAAAAAGAGGAAGTTCAATAACTAAAAAAACAATAATTGAAGGAAAAATCCCAGTAATTGCGGGTGGAAGACAACCTGCTTATTATCATAATGAATCAAATAGAGAAGGAGATATTATTACGGTAAGTGGTTCTGGAGCTTACTCAGGATTTGTTGCATATCACACAAGCCCAATTTTTGCCTCTGATTGTTTCACAATTAAATCAAGTGATGAAAGTAAAATTTCAACTATATATGTATATCATTTGTTGAAAGTTAAACAAGATGAGATTTATAAATTACAAAGTGGAGGAGGTCAACCTCACGTATATCCAAAAGACTTGATACCTTATAAAATTCCTCTTCCTCCTCTTGATGTACAACAAAAAATTGTGGAAAAAATTGAAAAGTATCAGAAAATTATTGATGGTGCAAAACAAATTGTTGAAAACTATTCTCCACAGATAATAATTGATAAAAATTGGGAGATGAAAGAATTAGGAGAAATAGGTAAAATTTCAATGTGTAAAAGAATTTTTAAGGAACAAACATCTGACCAAGGAGAGATACCCTTTTATAAAATAGGAACATTTGGTAAAAATCCTGATTCTTATATATCGAAAAAACTATATGAAGAATATAAACAGAAATATCCTTTTCCCAAAAAAGGAGACATACTATTATCTGCTTCAGGAACTATAGGTAGAAGAGTAATATACGATGGAAAACCCGCATATTTTCAGGATTCTAATATAGTTTGGATTGATAATAATGAAGATGAAATTCTTAATAGTTTCTTATATTATGTTTATGGTAATATAAAATGGGTAACTGACACAAGTACTATTACAAGGTTATATAATTCTAATTTAAGTAAGACTAAAATTCCTCTTCCCCCTCTTGAAGTTCAAGAAGAGATTGTTAAAGAAATTGAGAAAGAACAAGAGTTAGTTGGTAATAATAAGCAGTTAATAGAAATCTTTGAGAAAAAAATCGAGGAGGAGATTAATAAAGTTTGGAGTAGAGGAGAATAAATATGAAAATAGGAGAAGATGATATATTAATTCACTCTTTAAAAGCATTGAAGCTCATTAGAGATTCAAAAGAGGAGAAATGTATAGATTTATCTAAAATTGAAAAAATTACTCCTTTTTATATCGCTCCTCTAACTGCATTTTTAAAATCAAACACTGATTTCACTTTTGAACTACCAGAAGACCCATATAAACTTTTTTACCTAGAAACAATACAATTTCCACAAACAATTAGTGAAGTACCAAGACAAAAAACTACCTATACACCTCTATTTGAAATTAAAGGAGAATTAGGAGAAGGAGAATATAATGAGGAAATTTTAGATTTGTTAGAAAAAATAATAGTTGAAAATTTTGAGTTGGTCAATAATAAACAAATATTAATGTTTGTAATAAATGAATTAATATGTAATATTCAACAACACTCAGAATCAAAATTCAATTGTATTCAAGCTCAAATGTATGAAAATAAACTTGCAATATCTCTAATAGATACAGGAATTACAATACCTGGTAGATATAAAAGAGCAGGATATAAGGAATCAGAAAAAAATCTTGAACTTTTCAAACTTGCATTTGAAGGAATATCTACTAAAGATGATAAAGAAAGAGGAACAGGAATTCAAAATTCATACAAATGTATCTGTAGAGCTCTAAAAGGATCAATTGTAGTAATTTCTAACAACTGTGGTTTTAAAAAAATATCAACAGAGGAAAATATTGAATTCATAGATTTAGATAACTTAAATTTATCTTTCAATGGGACTATTATCAACTTATTATTTGAAAAACCTACTCAAAAACTAGACATTTATCCTTATTTAGAACAGAGCTTTTATTAACTATTAAAAAGTAACAAAATTTATAATAGTAGTTATACTATACCATATTAGGTGATAATAATGATTTCTTTAAACAAAAATCTTGCAACTAGACTCTCAGCTCAAAAGCTCTTTGAAAAATTACTCTCTGACAATATCACTGAATTAGATTTTTCAAATGTAGAAATAGTATCAAGATCATTTGCTAATGAGTTTGTAAATTTAGAAAAAACTCATAATATCTCAATTAAAAAATTAAATATGAATAAAGAAGTTGAATTTATGTTTAAAACAGCACTTGAGCCAATGAAATCAAATATATTAAAAGAAAACAATTACACTACAGTATCTGTTGAAAAATATACAGATTTAATTTAAATTATAAAATGACTAATCCAAAATATGAAAGAGGAACTGAAAAAGATTTACTTACTTTGGAAGAACAAGAAGAAATGCTAAAATCTATGGGACTCTTAGATGTTTCTCTTTAGTATCCCATCTCCTTTAAAATTAACTTATGAGCTTTATTAATTTTCTGAAATTCTTCTACATCTCCTCCTAAATCAGGGTGATGCTTTCTTGCAAGCTTTTTATATGCTAAATTGATTACTTCAACATCTTTTTCATTCTCTTCTAATCCTAAAAGTGCTTTTGCTTCATGTAAACTTTTGTTAAGAGTTTTCATATCACTTTTACTTTCATTAAACATTGAATAAAACTCATGAATATCTTTTTTTCCACTTACCACTTCTTGAACTTCAATCTCTATTAATTGAGTAATTAAATACAAATTATCATTAAATCTTAGAGCTTTTGAGTATGAACATCTACAATAATATCTATTAAGCCAAAATTCTAAGACTGCTGGACTTTGATGATTAGCTAAAGGAGGAATATTCACTTCAATATCATCACGTACAACTCCAATTTGTTTTAAACTTGTAACTATTGAATTAACAAGTTGAACAGCTTTTCTATTACAACCGGTTTTAGTCACTTTAAGAGGAATCTCATGGCCTTTAATTGTATATGTTTGCATTTTTATTTTTAATGTTTATTACTTAATATAATTATAGAAAATAAAGAGTATTTATAAAATAGATATACAAAGACTAATATTTTCGTAAAAAATCTCTAACTTTTTGTTCATGAATTCTATTTCTAAAATTATATCCATATTTAAGAACTCATTAAAGAAAAAGTCTTACATATTAATGATTTAAAGATGAGAAAAGAACAATGTAATGAGCATCCTAAGAGGAAATGATTTTCATAATTCTACTGCTCTTAATACAAATACTTAAAAAGGCATTTTTATATAGTTAAATAGATGAAATCATTTCACTTACAAGTTCTTGAAGCTATGAAATCACTTGAGTTTAATATTGGAAAAACAACTCTTGTATCATTTTTAATTGGAGATTATAATCCCACCATTGAGAAAAATAGAATGGATGAGTTAGACCATTTTGGATGTTTATATAAACTTAAAAAAGGGCATATTTACGCAATTATTGGAGAACTTGAAAAAGATGAATTAATCACACCAAAATACACTACAAATGGACTTAAAACTCTAAGAATTACGCCTAAAGGAAGAGATGAAATAATCACACCTTCTAAGAACTATAATTCAATTTCAGGAGATAAAAAAGTGGTTATCAATAAAATTCAAAATAATACTCTTGAAGAGACAAATTTAGAACATTTAAATGCTCTTCTCCCTCAATTCTCCTTTTTTACAGATGGATTAAATACAAAGCAGCAACTCAGTGTTTTAAATTCTCATAATTCTATACTGTGTGTAGCAGGAGCGGGGAGTGGTAAGACTACTGTTCTTATTAAACGAATTGAATTTTTAGTGAAATTTAGAGGTGTTAAAGAAGAGGAGATTTTAGCAGTTACATTTACCACTAAAGCAAGAGATGAGATGAGAAATAGACTAACTCAAATTGGACTTCATAATGTCAATATTCATACATTTAACTCTTATTCAGAGCAGGAGTTAAGAAGAATCTCTCAAATGCAAGAACATTTAGTTTCAAGTAATAGTGTATTAAATTTTTCTCAAAAAATTCAAATTGTTAGAGGAATTATTCAAGAATTTAGAATTTCATTTGAACAGATTTCAAGAGAGTATTTTTCAACAAGACAAAGAAATGAAAAATCAAGTGATGAGTTATTTTTATTATTCTGTCACGAGATGTTTTCAATTTTAGATTATTCTAAAAATACCCATCAAGATATACACGAATATTCAAAACAAGCACCCTCATCAATTCAACACGTAGCAAAACTTATTGAAATTATTTTAACTCAAATTCCAATTAAAATGCAACAATTAAAAATTAGAGATTTTACAGATCAAATTTTACAAATTCAAGAAATATACAGAGAGTTTCCTTCATTCATTCCTAAATTTGAACATATTTTAGTAGATGAATTTCAAGATATTAACTCCATTCAATTAATTTTAATTCAAATGTTAAAGGCAGGTAATATGTTTTGTGTGGGAGACCCTAGACAATCTATTTATAATTGGAGGGGAAGTGATATTAATTTTATCTTAAAGTTTGAAGAATATTTTCCAAAATCACATATTATTATGCTTGAATTAAATTATAGATCAAATACGACATTAGTTCAAGCGTGTAACGAGATTATTAAACCACTTGGACTTGTTAATTTAGAAACTCCTCAAGAGAAATTAGAAGAGAGTGCTATTGAACTCATTGAATGTAAATCTGTTGAAGATGAATATTTAATTGCTCTACACCATGTTAAATCTAGCATTAAAGGAGGATTGGAACCTAATGAAATTTTTGTACTTGCAAGAACTAATAAAGTACTTGAAGATTTTTCAAAAATTCTTTTAACACATGGAGTTGAGTTTAACTTGAAGTCAGATGATTTTTCAACTAAAAAACAAGAACCTATTAGACCAAGGCAGATTATTTTAGCAACTATTCACGCAATTAAGGGACAAGAGGCCCAAAAAGTAATCATTTTAGAAGCCACAACCCAATATTTCCCTAATAAAGTGCAAGATAATGAGTTTATTGCTCATGTGAAATCTATTTCAAGTTATGATAAATATCAAGAAGAACTTCGTTTATTTTATGTTGCATGTTCAAGAGCAAAAGAGAAATTAATTGTATTATATTCAGGAACGTTAAGTCAATTTTTTCCTAGTAAGGACAAGGCAGATTCTATAAAATCAGGACAAAAAGAACTTCAATCATTTATGTTTCAAAAGCCAACTTCTTCAAATTCACTAACCCAAAAAAAACAAGTTAATGAAAATTTGAATTCTTCAACCAAACATTATGTTAAAATGCATCAATTAAAACAACTTAGACTCTCCATTGCATCACGACTTGGAATGCAGTCATTTGAAGTATTTAATAATACACAATTAGATAAACTCCTCACTTCAAATCCTCAATTTGAAGAAGATATTTCCTACATTTTAGGAGAAGATAGTTTTATTGCTAAAAAATATGGGAAAGAGATTCTAGAAATATTACAATAATTTGATTTTCAAATACTACAATTTTATAAATCTCCTCCTACAATCTTTAAATATGATTCCTCTAATACATGCTTCTTTTCTATCTCATAAGAATTCGATTTCAACTCTTAAAGAAGAGAGTTCAATTCAATCTTCAAAATACATAAGTGTTGTTCAAACTATTAATTCCTTTAAAGAACTTGAAGATAAATCTCTTAAAGAACAACTAAAACGTACATTTAAAGAGAATAAAAAGTTATTACATTCCTCTTTTTCATCAACTCCTCTTCTTGAAATTATTAATGTGGTATCTATTCAAATAAAAGAATTCGAGTTTAAAGATAAACATATTTCAATTATAAACACTCTTAAACAAGAAGTTGACATATTAATTTGTAATTCATACTCTAATACGATGCTTATACAATTAATTTCTAAAAAATCGTGTCATATAGTTTGTAATGTATTTAGTCAAGATTTAGTCAATAGGTTTGATTTTATTCATCATTTTAATTCAGGAATTAATCATGTATTGTCTAATGAAATGGGTGAAAAAGAGATGATGCTAGGAGTTGAACTCTCTATATTTCAAAATGTATCTGAATTTAAGCAGGCTAAATATTTTTCATCGTGTATTCAAAATTCAAAATTAGCAACAAAATCTAAAATTCCTCATCTTCTCTTTAAAATAATATATTCAAAAACTGATTTTAGAACTCAAAGAGAATTAGTATTAATTCAAAAAGCACTTTTTCATGCTCAACCTTTGCAAATACAACATCAATTAACATATTTAGAGCAGTTTCTTGAAACTCGATTAAAAATTAAAAGAGGAGAATTAATTAAATAATATACTATTTCTATCGTATATCTAATCGTGAAGATTTTGTTAAAACTCACACAGAATACAAAACTATCTAAATGTTAATATATCTTTTTAGTTATGAGTAGGCAGAAAAAGTTGAAATCAACTAAAAAAAATAATGCAGAGTTAAGTAAACATAAACCAAAATTAGATGAGAAAGAAATTGAAAAATCATTTAATTATGTACAATTAGTGTTTTTTCTAATAATAATTATTATTAGTGGAATAATTTTATACTTTGCATTATCATCTCCTCAGGAATTAGTTGAAGATCAAACAAGTAGCAGTAATAGTAATACCAACTCAAATTTACAAATGGGAACAATTGAATCAGTACTAACATTTAATTTTAAAAGTAAAGTGGACTCAGGAGAGTATGCAATACTTGATATTAGAACTCCTGAAGAATTTGAAGCAGGACATATTAAAGGAGCAATTAATATTGACTTTTATGATCCTAGCTTTCAAGAGCAAATTAACAATTTAGATAGAGATAAAAAATATTTAGTATATTGTAGAAGTGGTTCAAGGACTTCTCATACTCTTCCTCTTTTTGAGCAGTTAGAATTCAATGAAGTGTATGAATTACAAGGAGGAGCAATTAGTTGGACTCGTGCAGGGCATGAATTAGAAGGAGAAGAAGAATGCTTTGAATGTGTTTGAATTAATTAAATTTAATTTTTTATAAATCTAGAAATAAATTTAAACCATCTTTAAACTATTTCACTTTGAGATGAAAGATATTCTTCAATATCTTCTGCAGCCATTGTAAAAAAAGATTCAATTTCTTGTGAAATTTACTGGTTATTATTTTCATTTAATTTTTCCAAAGATTCAATTTTTTTAGTTATTGCTTGTCTTGAAACTTCACTCGACTAATCTGAGGAAATTGTTTCGTTTTTTGATATGTTTTTTCAGGAATACTTAAAGTAATATTTACTATTCTTAAATATATGTTTTCACATATTTAAATGCATTTGTTTATGTTAAGCTGGAAAATTTAATTCAATTGTTTTAATTTTTTAATTATATCCTCCTCCAAATCTAAAATTTTCTTCTTAATTACTTGAGAATCTTCGTATTCGATTTCTTCAATAATATCTTCTTTATATGAAGACATACTTAAATTAAAATCATTAGTTTTAATTTCTTCAGCATCTACAACAAAACACTGTTTAGTTCTATCTTGTAAATTTAGTGAGTTTTTTTCTTTTAAAGTTTTTATGATATCTGGAATATCTCCTTTACCATCAATAAATATTCTTTTATCATCTAAACTATATCCATCACTTTTCATTTCATAAAATAATACTTGTTTTGTTGGCTCTCCTTTGGTAAATATTAATACTCCTGTTGAAACTCCTGCATATGGTTTAAATACACCTGAGGGCATTTTAATTACTGCGTCTAATCTACACTCATTAAGTAGAAGTTTTCTAATACTTTTATGAGCATTTGAATTTCCAAATAAAATTCCTTCTGGAACAACTACTCCTGCTCTTCCTGAATTATTAAGTAAATTATAAATAAGTTCAATGAAAAGAATTTCTGTTTTTTTTGATTTTATTGTTAATTCTTCTGTAAGTTCACTCTCATCAATACTTCCTTTAAATGGTGGATTAGCTAGAATAACATCAAAATAATTATTTTGTGTATAACTTGAAGATAATGTATTGAGTTGTTCAATATTTGGATTATCAATTCCATGCATCATGAGATTCATAAGTCCAATTCTTGCCATTGTAATGTCAATATCATATCCTGTAAAAGTTCTATTTTTTAATGAGTCCCAGTTTTGTTTTGTGAGTTTATCTGCTTTGTAATTATAGGTTTCTCCTTGTTCATCAATTTTAATAAATTCAGTAGATGTATTTTGTTTTAAAATATATTCATATGCGCTCACTAAAAAACCAGCAGTTCCACATGATGGGTCACAAATAGTATCATCAACTTGAGGATCTAATATTTCAACTATCATATTAATGATATGTCTTGGAGTTCTAAATTGACCATTTTTTCCAGAGGTTTGAAGTTCTGAGAGTAGAAATTCGTACATATCTCCTTTAGTATCTCTATTTTGTTCTTTAATATGCATTTCATTGATGATGTTTACTGCTTCAATAAGTAGAGAAGGTGTTGGAATAGTAAATACGGCATCTTTCATATATCTTGCATACAATGAATCTTCTTCTCCTAAATGTTGTATAAACGGGAATACTTTTGTTCTTACATGATTTAATATAATATCTGCTGAATATTGTGACCAAGTTGACCATTTACAAGTTGATTTGTCAATCTCAATTCCTTGTATAGTTGTTGTTCCTGTAAAAATTGAAGTGTATTCTTTTCCTTCTAATTGTGCATTAAATGCTTTTGATGAATCTTCATCTTCTAATCGTTTTAAGAAGAGTAAATATGAAATTTGTTCAATTGCAGTGAGAGGATTTGAAATTCCTCCACTCCAAAATCTATTCCATAATTTTTGAATATCTGATTTTAATTTACTATCTAACATTTTCTAATTATTTTTATAGTATTTGATTTAAATATTTAAGTAACTTTATCATAGGAGAAGACTACTCATTTTCTTTTTAATCTTTTTAATAAATCTTCTTCTCTTTTTACTTTTCTCTCTAATTTTTTCAAATCTTCTTCGGGTGGAAGTTCTTCTGGAATTATATTATTTTTTTGTAAAACTCCTCTTATATCAGTATTATTTTTTACATGTTCATCAGTTATCTTCTCTTCTCCGTTTAATTCATTTTTCTTAACATTAAAATTAGTAATCTCGGTTGCTAGATTTTTAGCTGTAATTGTAACAGTTGGCAAAAAATCTGCAAGAGCCCTTCCTTTTCCTATTTGTAATTTATCTTTCATATCCTGAGTTGAATTTCCTCCAAAAAGAGCAGTGTCTCCTTTACTTCTAATCCTTGCAAATCCTTTTTCATCAACTCCTCTTTCATAGATTAATTTAGAAAGTTCTGTTTCAGAATCACTTAATTTTTTCTTGCAGATAATCTCTCACTTAATTGAATTCTTTGTTCAATTAATTCTTGTTTTCTAGTTTGAATTGCAAAATAACTTTGAGCAAATGCAATCTCCTCTTTTCTAGAATCTCCATTTTGAGCAATTAAATAACAAGCATATCTTGTCAAACTAATATCTTCAATTTCTCTTTGAGTATTAGAACCAATCTCAACCTTTTTCCTGATATCAAGAAAATGGTCGCTTACTATTCCTTTTGAGTTTAAACAAGATTCTTTTGCTTTTTCTATGACTTTGAAAAAATTTTCCCACTTGCTATATCCCAATAAATGCTGTAAATCTCTTGCAAACCAGAATTCAACTCCTTGTTCAATATTTACATAATCTTCAAAGTTTTTAGTTAATTTCTTAATTATATTAGTATCCATTTTATTATTTTCAATAACATATTTACAATATTTTCATTTTTAAAGTTGAGTGTTAGGAGGAGTAGAAAAATTGATTAAAAAGAGAAGATTGTGATTAAATTGCACATAACTACATTTTTTTAGAATAAAATTCAAATCTTCTTTCATCATCTATTTTTTCAAATAATTGATAATATTTTTCAAAACCAAATGATCTGATTTTCTCATGACTAAATTTTTGGTAATCTCCATTAAAATAAACTAGTTTTTTATCAAAATCGATGAAATGTGTTTTAAAGTATCTTACTAAACCATCTTCTCGAATATTTGAAACAGGCTCATTAAAAAACTCACTAAATCCATCTTTTTTAGCTTGATTAGCAAGAGAAATCCTATCAGCTACAAACAATACATTTTTCACATAATTTCCTTTAATTAGGATATCAATAAGCCCCATTGAAACTCTAGTCTTTCCAGTTCCAGTAGCCATTAAAAGTAACGCTTTTCTATGTTTTTGCTCAAAGTGTTCTTTTAACTCTGATAAAATAGAAATACTTCTTGTCCTATCTACTATTTTAGGGTTTACTTTTACAAGTCGTAAATCTTTTCTATTTAAGTATAAATTTAATCTTCTCTCTAACACACTTTGAGAAAATGGAGCATACACTTTTCTCTCAACTCCATCTTGATCAACATAAAACCACTCTTTTCCATTAGTTAAAAAAATAGGGATTTTATACCCTAATTGATTATAAATATCCTCTTGATATGTTCGAGCTTGAATTCTTCCTTTTTTATAATCAACTGAAAACTTTTTTGCTTCAACAATTGCAAGAGGCGTCATCTGTTCAGATAATAAAATATAATCAATAAATCTATCAACTCCTTTTTCAAGAGAAGAAGAATTATGTAAAACATAGTTTTTAGTTTTAAAATTAGATTTTACTGAATTAACTTCCTCTTTAATATACTTACTCAACCATCCAGCTTGTTTTAAACTATTATCAATTAATTTTTCTCTGGTTTGTTTTTCAGTAAAATGTTCCATACTACTACTAATCTCAACAACTACTTATTTATATATATTTCTCCTCTTAAGAATTGAATTTTCAAAAAATGTGAAAATTTTTAGTCTCATTTGAGACTATCTTTACAAATATACGAGACACTTCTCTTCGTTTCGTTCTCGTACTTTGTAAAACTCACTTTAGTGAGTCTTTACATATACGAGACACTTTGTTAAAGTCTTTGACTTTAAGTCGTTCTTGTATAGTAAATCTAGTCTCATTTGAGACTATCTTTACATATGTCTTTGAAATCACAATATGTACAATTAATATAACTTGGACTTGCTTCAAAATTATTACTCTCTATTGCTTCAATTCCTTCAATTAACTTCTCCTCCACTTTTTGAACAATATCCTCATTAAACTGCACCTGTGCTATTCTGTTATGAATTACATACCACAAAGACATCGTTTTTGGGTATTCTTCTTTGAGCTGTTTATACGCTAAAGCATATGTATATAATTGTAAATCTTCTTGAAGTTGAGAGTTATATGCCATTGATTTTGAAGTTTTGTAATCAATAATATGAATATTTCCATCTTTATCTCTATCTATTCTATCAATATATCCAATCATTTCATGTTCTTTTGGACCTAGTCTAATTCTAAACTCCTCTTCTAATCCTTGATGAGAAATTCCTAAATTTTTTCTCCTCTCAAGTTCTTTTTCAACAAAATCTTCCACAGCTTGAAGTCCTTTTTGAAAATATTCTTTTTCTTGACTTACACTTTGATACCCTAAACTCCTCCAATGCATGGAGAGTAAATGCAGAGCATAGAGCATAATTTCTTCTTTTGCAATATCTTTGTCAAACATAGGCATTAATAATTCAAATACTTGATGAACACTTGTTCCAAATGAAAAGAAATGTTTAGGTTCTTGAGGAATTTTACAAATATATGAATAATAATATTTTTTAGGACATTGTTCATATGTTTTAATTTGAGAGACTGAATACACTCTTTTTTTATAACTTCCATTTTCTTCTTTTCGCTTAAAAATATCTGAATTTTTAGCTTTGTATTCTTCTTCATAGTGTCGTAAATCTTTTGTTGAACTTACAATTAACTCAAATTCTTTAAGAATCTTTTTAGCATATGAAAAATCTTCTCTTTGAAGAGCATACACAATTTTAGTGAGTAATTCTTTAGATACATCAGTTTGCTTAGTTAAATCGTGTGTAAGAGGAGATGAGGGTGTAATTACATCTTTAATGAGCTGTAAATACGCACTTTCTTGAAGAGGAGTACCTTTAGAATTAAACTCAGGCACTAATAATTCAACATTTTCCTTTGCTCTTGAAATAGCTACAAAAAAGAGTCGTAATTCTTCTTCATCACTTTGATTTTTAGTAATTGAATGCTCATGTTTTAAAAATTCATCTCTAAATGGAAGCGGGAAATATTTATTAGTACATTGTAAAATACACACATCATCAAATTCTTTTCCTTTTGCTTGATGAACGGTCATTGCAGAAATATTTGAGTCAATGGTAATTTTAGTATCAACAATATTATGATGTAAATCTTTTGCAGTTTGAATATATTCTAAAAAATCAGTAATATTTGAAGCTTGAGATAATTTTTCATACTCTGTAATAAATTGAATAAATGAATTATAATTTGAAATAAGTTTTGAATCATTTCTTGTTAATGCTTTTTCATAAATCTCTTCATCTTGCATAATTTGTAAAATTACCTTTCTTATTTTTCTGTGTGATTCAAAATCTTGAATGTAACCAAGCAATTTTTCAATTTTAAAACATAAAAATTCAACATCTTTTTGATAATTTTCATAAATCTCTGAAAATGGTTTTGATTTAGGATCTTTTCCATATCTCTTTAAGAACGTATAAATATCTGTTTCAAACATTTTAGCTTGATGTAATATAAATTGAGGAATAAATTGAGGAATTTCCATTTGCTCAAAAATAGAATATATATATTTTTCACTTTGTTTAGGATTTGCTATAATATGCAAATAACTCAATAACTTACCAATTGAACTTGAATGAAAAATATCTTCTTGTCCATAATTAATTTCAATTCCAAATTGTTCAGCATATAATATCAATTCTTTTAATTGAGAGTGAGTTCTTGCAACAATTCCAAGTGTTTTTTTTGATTTTTGAGCCTTAAATTCTTGAATTTTTGAAACTATATGTTGATACTGCTC
Organism: Candidatus Woesearchaeota archaeon; assembly: GCA_047602745.1. Lineage (GTDB taxonomy): Archaea > Nanobdellota > Nanobdellia > Woesearchaeales > UBA583 > UBA583. The sequence goes on from JBLKOJ010000029.1 coordinate 14,176, forward strand.
CTCTTCATCTCTGCATTGAACTTTAAGAATTGAACCTTGCATAGAATGCTGAGGTATAAGTAATTGCTCCTCTTCATCCACCATTTTGGAGATAAGCATATTATTAGCTTGAATTACGCTCAACGAACTTCTAAATTGTTCTTTTAAAAAAAGTGTTTTAGAGTTTGGAAATGTTTGTTTAAATGTATCAAAACTATTAGTATGTGTTCCACGAAATCCATAAATACTTTGTTTCTCATCTCCAACTACAGTGATATGTTTGTTAAACTGAGCTAACTTTTCTAATATTTTACACTGAAGAGGTGAGGTGTCTTGAAATTCATCTACAATAATATAGGGGTAAATTCGTGCAATTTTTTGGGCAATTTCATCTTTTTTCATAATATATAAATATAATTTCTGTTCTAAATCGTGAAAATCACACACGTTCTTTTTCTTTTTATACTTTTCATAATCTGTGTAGAGTTGCACAAAATGTTGCCTTAAATGCATTTGATTAAACTCAATAAGAGAAATGTTTTGTTTAGAAATTCCTTGGTCTTTTAAGGAGTTGATAGTTTTATAAAATTCTTTTGCTAAAAACAGAGCATCTTTTTTAAGTTCTTCATCATATCCATATTCTTTAATTTTTTGAAGTAAAAAATGAATTGAGTCAACATCTTTTAACACAACAATACTTTGAGGTTCTTTTGAAATTGTTTGTAAAATAGAGAGTGCAAATGAGTGAAATGTATAAGACATAAAACTATTTCTAGTTCTTTTCTCAACTCTATCGCTGAGTTCCTTAGCTGCCTTTTGAGTAAATGTCAAAGTGAGAATTTGCACGGGGAGAACTTCTTTCTTCTTAATTAAATAAGCAATTTTCTCAACAAGAAGCATTGTTTTTCCAGTCCCTGGACCCGCTTTTACACATAGTGGAATATGTAATTCTTCAACAGCTTCTTTTTGAGTTAACGTGAGCATAATAATTTGTGTTAATTTAGCTTTATAAAAATAATGGTTAAGAGGAGTAGAAAAATAGAGTTTTTAATCAATTTATAATACACAATCTTTTTAAAGGATTTGAGATTTAATTTTAATATTCTTGGAACTAACTCCAGAAGTATTTTTAAAATTAATAAGAGGGGGTCGCCCAGTCAGGTCAAAGGCGCTGGATTTAGGCTCCAGTCCGAAAGGTTCGAGGGTTCAAATCCCTCTCCCCTCATTAACATAAAAGTGATTCTCACTCTCTTTTCGAGGATACAACAATTTCTTTGAAATTCTTGATTATTCAGCAAAGCTGAACATTTCAAATCCTTCTCCCCTCATAAAGCTATTTTTATTATAAAATACTCATCTTTAAAAAGAATTTTTAATTTCTCGTTGTTGATGAATTTATCTAAAGAAGAATTAATTACAACAATAAGTCAAAAATATCAAAAATCGTTATCAACTACTCAATTAATTGAGAAAATTTCATATGAATTAAATAATAATAACATCCTTCCTTCTCAAACAGTTGTAGGACTTAATGTATGTAGAGATGATAGTATCAGTAAAATTATCCATCAATTACACGCATCAGGATTTAAACAACATTTCTCGTTGAGAACATTAACAGGACTTCCTATTGCGGGGAAGACAGGAATTACTGCATATTATCATCACCTTCATCAGAATGACACTAAAAATTTACCTGGAATTATCATTTTTGCACCTCATATAGGAGTATCACTTCAAGGAGAATTTGGAAAAGTAGATAGAACAGGTCAAACTTGTGCAAGTAATTCTTGTGGAGCAAATCATGCGTTATTTCATTATTTCAATACTTATAAAAGTCCTTGCTCTGTAAAAGATTTGGAGTTGAAAAATGTATTTGATTTACTTTTAAAAAGTCAAAAAGTAAATGAGGTAATGAAATCTTCTACCCCAATTGAAAAATTAGTAGAATTAGAGTTTGATATAGGTTCTCAGTTACTTGAAGAAATAATAACTCGGGTTAAGGAGAATGAAAAAAATAAGCACGAGATTTTACTAATTTGTGGAATTCATATTGATACACCAAATTCAGATATATATGATATTGAAAATTATTTTGAACTTAGAAGTATGAAATGGATTAAATAAAATTTTTAAAAAATATATTTGAAATTTATGTTAACTGAAAAAATTGAATTTATTAGGAAATATTAATGACTCTTCCTTTACTCTTAGCTTCTTCAACTTTTGGCATATGAACTCGAAGTACACCATTATCGTGTTTTGCAGTAATTTTATTTTCATCAATATCTTGGGGAATACTCATAGATTTAGCAAACCCTGCATAATTACTTTTATATGTATACTTCCCTTCTTCACTCTCATCTTTAAATTCTATTTTTCTTTGAGCTTTAATTGAGAGTATTCCATTTTTCACTTCTAAATTTACATCTTTTTTATCAATTCCTGGAATCTCCACAGATGCAATATACTCTTCATCTTTTTCATCTAATTCAATAAAGGGAGTTCTATATGCTACAGATTCAAGAGCATTTTGAGAGTCATTTTTAGAGAGCAATTCTACTCCAGTGGAGTTAGGTTCTTCTCCAAGAAAATTTCCCATAACTCTATTGATTTGATTTCTCATATTTTCGAATTCTTTTTCCATATTAAATGATTTTCTTAGCATTGTTATCACCTCTTTTTATTGGTGAATTATAGTAATACATTGAAATTTAAAAATTTTACGTATCCTGAAAAAGTAGTGATAAATACGTTTTTGATAAACTAATTTAAACTATTATTTATAAATAAGTTTATTTTATATATATTAATGAAGAGAAAGAAATTTCTAAAATTATTTTTTTTAATTATATTTGTAATATTCATAATCGATATTCTTTTTATGATATATTCTATTAATGTAGGAAGAGAACTCTCTGAAATTACATTTACACCAACTATTGAAGTAGGTGAAATAACAAATGATTCATTTCAATTTATGCTACTTGGAGATAGTATAGCAGCAGGAGTTGGAGCAGATAATTTATCTAAATCAGTATATGGGAGAATTCTTGAATATGTAAATTCAAATAATGAGAAAAATATGTCAATGAGATTTGAAAATAGAGCAATTTCAGGAAATAAGATTGAAGATGTAGTGGAAGATTTGAAAAATATGGATAAAGAAGATATTTATTTACTAGTTATTATTGTATCCTCCAATGACGTATTTCAGTTCACACCTTTACATTCATTTGAAAACTCAATAGATGAATTGATTGAATTCTCAACTAATATATCTGAGAATATTATATTTATCGGCCCTGGAAAAGTGTATGATGTTTCAGGGATTTCACTATTATTAAAACCATTATATTGGTTAAGAGCAAGACAAATTTCAAATGTATTAGAAGAAAAATTTGAGCAATATGAACAAGTAACATACATTAATCCAATTAGAGAAAATCTTGAAGAATTTAATTCAATAGATTTAGAATCAAAAGATAATATTCATCCCAATAATAAAGGACACATATACTGGTTTGAATTATTTAGAAGAGGAATTGAAGCAGAATAGATAAATTTAATAATTCTCCTCTCCTCCTCTCACCTTCTTATTCTTTTCATCTTACTATTTTCTCCTCTAAAAGTAACTCAAATTTATAAAATATTAATTATTAATGCTATATATGGCAATTTTTTGCTTACCTGCTCTTATTGTATTTGCTATTTTTGGTATTTTCTCTGCTAAATATAGAAATTTGACTAAAGAAGCATTTATGTGTGTAATAAACAAATCAACGGGGCGTAAATGTCAAGCTGAATTTGAACAAAAAGTAAAAGGAAAGTTAGTTGGAAAACTTGCTAAATATTCTCCAAAAGCTTCTAAATTTTTATTTAAACACTTTCAAGCATTTTCATTTATCTTTGTAGCATTATTTTTAGCATCAGGTGTATATTCAATATATGGAGGGATTAACTTTTATTTGTATGGAAATTGTGATGGGCTTGAGAGTGATAATTTTTGCATGTTTGACCCAACAGGAAGTAATATTGCAGGAACAACAGTTGATTTAGGAGAAGATTTTGAAACATGTTCAATTACATTAGATGGTTCTTCAACTCTAAGTTTAACTGAACCTGGGTTATTCTATATAAGAGAGGGAACAGGAGCTGAAAATTATTTCTTTGGTTCATTTACTTGTCCCTACACTCAAGAAGCATATCCTAGAATTATGCAAGCAATAGAAAATCATGATACAATAACCACGTTTATTATGGTACAAACCCATAGAGGAGAATTAATGAACGATGTATTTTATTGTATAGAAGATGAGAGAAAACAAGAATATATGAATTTAATATTTGCTCATATTGATGAATTATATGATTTTAGTACACATACTGAGTATACAGATAGATTACTCGAGTTACTTGAAGAGAATAACTTTAATACTGAAGAACTCTTAAAATGTAGAGAGAGTGATTTGACTCAAGAATTATTTGAAAAACATGAAGAAAATTTCTTGGATATTTCAATAGGAGCTACTCCTATCATGTATTTAGTTGAAAGTGATACTGCAATCTTAGGTCCTAGACCCCAAAGAGTATATACGAGGATGATGGGATAAAAAGCATCTTTATAATTAATACAAATGATATGGTTTAAAAAAAATAAATCAAAAGAGAATAATAATTCACACTTTTCTGGATGTAATGATAATAATACAATTGGTTCTTTAAAATCCCAATTTCCAATTTTTAAAAAACAATCAAATTTACAATATTTTGACTCTGCATGTGTAACATTAAAACCTAAACAAGTTATCTCTAAGTTGCAAGAATATTATGAAGAGTATCCCGCATGTTCAGGAAGAAGTGCTCATAAACCAGCTCAAAGAGTAAATCAAGAATTAGATAAATCAAGAGAGAAAATTAGAAAATTTTTTAATATTAATTCAAAAACGGGAGAAATTGTATTTACTAAAAATGCAACTGAAGCAATTAATTTAATTTCTTACGCATTAGAAGAATATTTACAGGAAAAATGTGTAGTTATTACAGATAAAGAACATAATTCAAATTATTTACCTTGGCTACGATTACAGGAAAGAGGGAACGTTAGAGTTATTGTAATTAAATGTGAAAAGTATGCTCAAATTGACTTTGAGGAGCTTGAGAATGTATTAAAAAATGATGATGTTGGACTTGTGAGTATGTTTCATGCGAGTAATGTGGACGGTTCTATTATTGATATGAAAAGAGTAGTAGAACTCTCTCACAAATACGAGAGTTTAGTGCTTAGTGATTCATGTCAAATGACTGGACACAAAAAAGTAGATATTACTAGTTTAGGAGTTGATTTTTTAGCTACTTCTGTACATAAAATGTATGGACCTAGTGGAGTAGGTTTGTTGTATATCAACAAAGCACATTTAGAAAAGATGAACCCTTTTATTATAGGAGGAGATACTGTTAATGATGTACGTGAAACTACGTATGAGCTTTTGAATTTACCTAATAGATTTGAAGCTGGACTTCAAGATTATGCAGGAATGATAGCCACAGGAGCAGCAATTAATTTCTTACATACCAATTTATCTCAAATCGAAAAACAAACTCAAGAATGTATTGATACTTTTTTTGATGAGTTTGTGGAATTAGAAGAAGAGGGAAAAATTGAAATTTTAAGTTCAAAAGAGAATAACTGTGGAGTATTTACATTTATACCTAAGAGTATTTCAGCTAAAGAGCTCGGAGTTATTTTAAGTGAGCAAGATGTATGTATAAGAGCTGGGAATTTTTGTGTTCATAATTGGTTTAATACGTATAATAAAGAGTTTGCAGTTCGTTTTTCTATAAGTGCTGTAAACTCTCCTGATGATGTAAGAGAAGTATGTGAGTTAGTTAAAAATTTTCTATAAATGTTTCAATAATTGATTTAAATTTTACATTAGTAAAGTTAATACATACTTTAATAAAATAAAAATAATAGTTCTAAAGTATGAGATTTTTTTATTTGACTCTTTTAGTATTTAAAATTATGAAAGAAAAACCACAAAGAGTATTTTTAACCACATTTGGCATATTTATTGGTATTTTTACATTTGTTTTTTTTCAATTTGCAGGAAATGGTCTCTCAGCAGGAGTTGAGAATCAAATTTCTTCTCTTGGTCTTAATACGATAACGCTTAGTCCAGCTGATGCTCCTCCTCAAACAGGCCCTCCTAGTGGTGCGGGTGTGACTGAGAATCAATTAAGAGAAGTAGAGCGAGTTGCAAGAGGTTATAATTATGTAACAGGTCAATTATTTTTTCCTGCAGTATTTGAGTATGGAAGAGAAGAATCAGTAATTGTTACACAAGCGTTTCCAGATGAAAATCTCAATGATATAGCACAAGATATTATTATAGATTTAGCTCAAGGGAGAAATATTAGGCCAGGAGATAGAGGTTCAGTAGTCTTGGGTGCAAAAGTTGCAACTGAAACATTTGAAAGAGAGCTTCAATTAGGAAATTCAATTTCATTTAATCAAAATGGAGTTGATAGAACATTTAGAGTAGTTGGTATCTTTGAGCAACAAGATGATTTATTTGTTGATTTTTCAATGAGAATGTCATTTTCAGATATTCAAGAAATATCGGGTCAAGATACATATACTAATATTAGAGTAAGTTATCCTCAAGGTGTTGATTTAGAAGTAGAACGAGAGCGATTAAATAGTCATTTTAATAGAAGAAATCAACCAAGAATATTTTCAATTTCATCTCCTCAACAAACATTAGAACAGATTAATCAAATTTTCTCAACACTTACTATTGTAATTGGATTCATCTCAGCAATTGCATTAGTAGTTGGAGGAATTAATGTTATGAATACTATGTATTCTAATGTTTTAGAGAGAATTAATGAAATTTCAGTACAAAAAGCAATGGGTGCAACCAATGAGCAAATTATTTTTATGTATCTAGTTGAAAGTGTTACATTAAGTTTAATTGGTGCTATAATAGGTTTTTTAAGTTCTTATTACGTAGCACAAGCACTTAGTGCTGTAATTAGACAAAGTTTAGGATTCTCTTTTCCTGTTGAGTTTAGTATGACATTTTTCTTAATTGTATGTGGAGTTACCGTTGTATTTGGAGGATTTTTTGGTTCATATCCTGCATATTTAGCTGCAAAAGTTAATCCTGCTGATAATTTAAGAGATGAATAAACTCACTATTTATACAAATATTAATTGAAAACTTAATTTAAATGAAAAAATCAAATAATTTAAAACAAAACAATTAAACAATAGTATTTGTTGATAGGTATTCAGATTTAGTTTAATTTTTTAAAAATCCGACAATCACCAAGCACTTAGGTGAACACCATAACGTATACTAGTTTAATATTCAATCTACCTACAAATAAAATAAAATCCAATTTTAAATAAATATAAATATATTGCTCACGTTATAGAGTAGTAATTAAATTATAGGTATTCTCATTTATAAAATACTACAAAACTTTTAAATATAATTTTCTACTTATGATAATATGTTTAGAAATGAATTCCCTATTTTAAGTAGAAAAATCAACGGACATGATTTAGTATATTTTGATAATGCAGCTACTACTCAAACACCTAAACCTGTTGTAGATTCAATCATACATTATTACTACAATATCAACTCTAATGTTCATAGAGGGGCACACTTTCTATCGCAACAAGCAACTAATGAATTTGAAAATGCTAGAAAAACTATTGCAAACCATTTTCAAGCAGAATTTAATCAATGTGTTTTTACAAGAGGAACTACACACGGAATTAATATGATAGTTAAGGGGATTGAAGACTATATTGAAGTGCACGATGAAATAGTGGTTGCATGTTTTGAGCACCATAGCAATTTTGTAATTTTTCAAGAGTTGGCAAAACAAAAAGGAGCAGTATTAAAAATTGTTCCATTAACAAAAAACAATGAATTTGATTATGAGGCATTTGAAGAACTTATAAATCATAAAACTAAAATAGTATCCCTTCCTTTAATTTCAAACGTACTTGGAGAAAAATTAGATGTTAATAAAATTTCAAAAGTGACTGAATTTTTTGGAGTTGAATTTATCTTTTATGATGCAGCTCAAATTATAAGTCATGAAGAAGTTAACTTTACTAGATTAAAATGCTCTGCAATCACATTTTCTGCTCATAAATGTTATGGCCCTACGGGAATTGGTGCAATTATTGCAACGCATAAGCTCATTAAAAAGCTAAAACCACAAGAATTAGGAGGAGGAATGATTGAACAAGTTAAATTTGACAAAACTTCATTTAAAGAAGATTTTTCTAAATTGGAAGCGGGAACTCCTGATATTTGTGGAGCTATTGCATTTAAAACAGCAATTAAATTTATTGAAGGAGTTGGAATTAAACATATTAAAAAGCATGAAGAAGATTTAGTTGATTATTTTTTACAAAAAGCAACATTAGTTGAAGGACTCAAAATATATGGAACATTAAACTCAAATAAAAGAGCAGGAGTATTTTCAATGACATACAAGGACTACTCTAGTTATGATGTAACAACATTAATGGATATGAAAGGGTTTGCACTTAGAGAGGGAGCACATTGTGCACAACCATTACTTGAAATTTTAGGAGTTAGTTCTACATTTAGAGTAAGTTTTGCCCTATATAATACTAAAGAGGAGATTGACTATTTTTTTGAATCACTTGCTGAGATAAGTTTTCTATTAGATAAATAAAAAATTATAATTTTAAAATGAACACTCAAAAAAATGTAAATAATTCTCATAAGAAGCTTTTTAAAAAAATTAATTTAAAGAAAATACATGTAGAACATAAAAAAAGACTAATTTTATTTCTTGCACTAATTTTATTTTTATCAATACTAATATATTACATTTTATACGTGGGGCCTGAACAAATAGTTGATAATATAGGAGTTGAAAATACATATTTAATTTTATTTTTAATTGCGATGTTTGGAGGAGTATCAGCTTTCACATCAACTTCATTTTATGTATTATTTGTCACATTTCTAGCAGGGGGTTCAAATCCTATAATTCTTGCAATTATTGGTGGCCTTGGACTCTCTATTGGAGATATGCTCTTTTATTTCTTAGGGATTAAAGGAAGAGAAGTGATGGAGCACACAAGATATGAAAAATATTTGTATAGAATTTCAAAACTAATTGAAAAAAATTCTCAATTTATAGTTTTTTCAATAATTTATTTATATATTTCCTTTTCTCCGTTTCCCAAAGATATTCTCTCAGTTACACTTGGAATTTTAAATTATAATATTAAAAGATTATTCTTAGCAATGATATTGGGAAATACAACTCATTGTTTTGTTATAATTTTCATATTAACGTTTTTCTAGAGTTAAACTTGTTGTTAAATTTACAGGCCTTAGAACAAAATTTAACATTTTCAAAGTTATGTTCCCATTTTTTTCTATTTGTAAATACCCTTCCACATTCAAGACAATATTTGGCTTCTTTAGAAATTCCTCTATCAATTATTTTAAAAATTTTAGATTTGTTAGAACATTCTAGATTATTAAAGTCCATTTAATACATACTAAATTTAGAAAAATTTATATATTTTATTAACATATTTAAATATAATAAAATGATATATCAAAATTCCATACCAACAATAAAACTTCCTCACAAAGTTATACAATTAAAAAATAAGGGTAGTGGACTAATTAGATATCAAATTGGCGGGTTTTCTTTTAATTTATCAATAAGCGAATTAGATCAAAAATTTGAAAGAGGAGATATTTGTGGTTCTTCTTTTTATACAGCCGTAATTTTGAATAAATTTAGACCTGAAATGAAGAGAAAATATGGTCTTGATGAAAATTTAAATGCAGTTATGATAAAAAAACAACTTTCAATATATGACCCTAAATCTGAAGATAATTATCCCCCAGTTAATTTAGGATTCTTAGTAATCTATCCAAATCCAAAAACTCTTCAAGTTAGATTATTTTATGATAAGTTTCAATTCAATAAAAGTCTTGAAAATAAAATTATTAAAGAATTAGTTTCATTTAGAGATAATAAATCTCAACTAAATTTATTATAATTTAACTGTTTTTTAAAAACAAAAATTTATAATTTAATTTATAATTTTTTAATTATGAATAGAAGATTTCTAATATATTTATTAGTATTAGCTATATTATTACTCTTTATTTCAATCTGGCTATATTCCATTAGTTTAGAATATCATAGCAATAATATAAATAATCAAATCACAATTAATACAAATCAAAATGAATTACAAACTCACAAACATTCAGAAGATGAGTTTCACATTCATGCAGATTTTTTAGTTATTCTTAATGAAACTATAATGAACTTTTCTAAGCAAGACTTTATGAGTGAATTACATAATGAGCAACACTCTCATGTTCATTTACACGATATGAATGGAAATATTATTCATTATCATAAAGAGAACATTACTCTAGAAAAATTTTTCACATCTTTAAATATGCAATTTAATCAAAGTTGTTTTACGACACATGAAAATATTTCTTATTGTGAAGATGAAATAAACTCACTTCAAATGTTTGTTAATGGAGAATTGAATGATGAAATGCAAAATTATATAGCAGAGGATTTGGATAGAATTTTAATCTTGTTTAGTAATTATAGTGAGAGTCAAATTGAGTATTATATGAATTCAGTAAGTGATGAAGCTTGTATTTATTCAATGATCTGTGAAGATAGAATTCCTAAAGGAGGAGTTGATAGTTCATGTGTTACAGGAGCAAGTTGTTTGTTAGATTTAGATTTTTTGAATTAGCTAAGAGAAATTAATTTGTGTTTAAACATATTATATGCAATTAAAGCTGCTGATTTTGTTCTGATTCTAGGATTTAAACTAAAAAAGAAATCTGTCCCACCCAATGGTTTTTTATTCCCTTTAAATTTGTTTAATCTGTTTTCATAAGAGAAATATCGATTAAAGTGAGATGAATATTCTCGTTGAGAAGAATTAATTAGAACTAATAAATTCTTATCTATTTTTTCTTGTTCTTGATTAAATTTATTTTGAACATATTTAAGTATTTCATGCTCATTTGCATTAATTAAGTCAAATCTATTTAATCTATTTTCATATTCTTTTTTATCAATTATATTTCTCGTAAAAGGGTAATAATTCCCATATCCATAGTAGATTAAGATATTTCTTTGTTGAGAACTCTTATTAATGTTTGCAATTTGTAAGTGTATTTTTTCAGTATCTAAAAATCCTGTAAATATTTTAGAATCAATTTTTTTATCTTCAAGAAGTTCATATAGAACTAAAATTCCATCTTCTATTGAATTATCTAAACTTAGAATTTGTTCAAAATTTTTTTCATTTTCTACTTTTAAAGCCCATAATATATTATTTAAACTAGATTTATTTTGAAAATCTATCCTACTTTTGTTTAAATCTTTTACTAATCTAAATTGTGATTGATAATATTCAAAAAATTCAATATCTACTATCTTATTTAATGTGAATTTATTTTTGTTTAAAATATTCTCAAGATTAGAGTATTTTGAATTAAGCTTTCTCTTTTTTCTTAACTCAACCCTAATTTGATTTGCTAGAGGAATTATAAAAGAAGTTTTATCTTTTGAAAACGGAATTTTTTGACCTAGTTTAAACTCTGATTCTCCAATTTGAAGATTGGGAATATGCTCTTGATAGTATGAATATGAAAATAGTGGAAAAAAACTTCTAAATTTATTTAATTCCTCAATATTAGGATGGGCTAAGACCTTATCAGAATCTAAATAATATTGAATTTCATCTATAAAAGTATTAATAAATATTTCTTCCATAAAGATAATAATAAATTAACATTTATAAATTAATTTAACATGTCACTTATATATAATCTCAAATTCTAATTTTATCATTTTATTTTATTTGAAAATTCTAAATTCTTTTGAATTCTTTTTTTTTTTAATTTATGAAATTTTATAAAATAAGAAACTAGTAAGTCTTGTGTTTAATCAATGAAATTTGAAGATGAAACCTTTGGAAGAAAAATAAGATATTTTTTGATTATACAGTACAGAGTTATCTGACAATCTAAGTCTTAAGAAATAAGAAAAAGATCTTTGATATTTACTACATCATAGTTCATTTCTTTTATAAATTAAATTATTCAAATAGTATATATATATGGAATATGAACAAAGATCAGAGATTTCTAAATATATTGAAAAACATATTAATAAGCCTGTATTTTTTATTTCAGCTTTAATTATTTTTTTACTTGCATTTATTGGTTTTTTCTTCTCTGAGATATTTGAGAATAAAATTTTAGAAATTAATATATTTGTAATTTCAACATTCAATTGGCTCATTATTAGTTCTATGACATTATTTTTACTATTTACAATATATTTATTTTTTAGCAAATACTCTTCCATACGTTTAGGAGGAGACTATTCAAAACCTGAGTATTCATTCCTTGCATGGATTTCAATGCTCTTTAGTGCGGGGATGGGAATTGGAATTTTATTTTTTGGAGTTGCAGAACCTGTTATTCATTATTCAAATCCACCAATTCTTGAAGATAATAATCAACTCTCTGCCATGAAATTTACCTATTTGAACTGGGGATTGCATGCATGGGCCACATATGTAATAGTTGCACTTTCACTTGCATATGTTGGATTTAGACGGGAGCTTCCGTTTTCATTTAGATTTGCATTTTATCCATTATTAAAAGATAAGGTCTATTCTTGGCCCGGCCATATTATAGATATATTTGCAGTTGTAGCTACATTATTTGGAGTTGCAACTTCGTTAGGACTTGGAGCCATACAAATTAATACTGGACTCACATATTTATTTGGAATTGAGGATAATATGGCTAATAAAATATCTATCATACTAATTATTACATGCTTAGCAACATTTTCAGTGGTGTCAGGTGTAAAAAAAGGTATAAAGTGGTTTAGTGTGACCAATATGACTCTTGGAATTTTCATGATAGCATTTATTCTTTCATTTGGACCAACTTTACACATTTTATCCCAATTTATTCTCAATTTAGGAGTATATACCAAAGATTTTATCGATATTTCAGTAGTACAAACATTTGCAATTGACTCTTCTTGGACGAGTTCTTGGACATTATTTTATTGGGCTTGGTGGATTTCTTGGGCACCTTATGTTGGAGTTTTTATTGCTAAAATTTCAAAAGGAAGAACAATTAGAGAATTTATTTTTGGAGTATTATTTATTCCTACTATTGTTACATTTTTTTGGTTTAGCGTTCTTGGAAATTCTGGAATTTTTCTATTTGGAGACGATACTCAACTCACAGACACAATTTCAGATAATCCTTCAACTTCTCTTTTTATTTTACTCTCAAATCTCCCATTTGTAGAAATTATTAGTTTACTAAGTGTCATTTTAATTATTACATTTTTTGTAACTTCATCCGATTCAGGATCATATGTAATAGATTTGATAACATCGGGTGGAAAAAATAATTCCCTTAAATCTCAAAGAGCTTTTTGGTCTATTTTACAAGGTTTAACTGGTGTAGTGTTATTATTGGGAGGAGGACTCGTAGCTTTACAAACAGCTGTTATCACTATGGCTGTTCCATTTAGTATTATCTTAGTTATCATGTGTTTAAGCCTTTATTTGGCTTTAAAGAGTGAGTATTTAACACAATATGCACTTAAGAAAAAAAATCTTGATGATCTTAAAGCTCAAGTTAAAGGTCACACTAGTTATGAAGAACAGCACAAAATAAATAAAAAATGAAAAGAAAGTTAATCAAATATTATTATCATTTATTACCATATTTTAAAATTTCTTTGCAACATATTATTAAAAGTTATTATCAAAAACAAATATTTTTAAAAGTTATATATCTTATTAAAAGTTAATAATTTTTAGAAATGCTAACAATATTTAATAAAATAAATTATTAAAAATTATGTTTTTAGGGTAACAAAAAGATTTAAAGAGAATTAGAATTCACACTTTTATGGAACCTGTAAAACAAAAACATAATATGGGATGTGGTATTACATGTATTGCATCAGTAGTTGATAATACCTATGTTAATGTATTAAACTCTGTAAAAAACCTCAAGATGCTTTTGAAAAGGGTTTTTATATGCCTGAGTTGAAGAGATTATTAAAATTATATGGAAAAAGAAATTATTCATTTAGAAAATATTCTTCAAAATATCAAAAGTATCTTGTAAAAAATGGAACTATTATTTTTATTGGTAAGTCTGAAAAATATCCTTATAAGTCATTACTTAAATAAAGTTGAAGGAGGATGAATGAATCCATGAATTAATTACCCAATTATTTCTTCTCTTAAAGCGGGCATAGATAATTCAATTGAAGAAAAAATGATCGAGTATATACTTTTTGAAAAAGATTAAATATTGTTGACAATAATAAATATATTCAAAGAAGAAATTATATTAAAATAATAATTAAAGACTAATATATTTAAGCAGGAGTTTTTAAAGAAAATATAGAAAGTTTTAAGCAATAATAGATATATTTAAATAAAATAAATAACTAAATATTATTAGCAATTATTAAAATAATTTAAAATATAAGTTTAGAATAATTATCGGAAATTAATACTTCTAAGATTTAATAGTTCATGAAAATTCACACTTTTTAATTGAGAAATTTTATTAAATTGTAGAATAAAAAACATAAAAATACAAATTATTAAATAATTGATAAAATTAGAAATTATTAGTGAAACCTAAATTTAAGTTTAAAAAATATAAACATAACTATGATAAGAGACCTTCAAGACAAATAATGGTACACAAATTACTAGTCAGAGTTGTATTAATATTTTTGTTAGTTTTAGTAGGTCAAGAATTAGAATTGAATAACCAAGTTGTTGAATTCATATTATATCTAATTTTAATTCCAAGTATCATTACAATTCTCATAGTCACAATAATTGCAACAATTGCTGAGAGTTTAGGAGGAGAATTAATGAAGAAGTATGTTTTAACATTTCAAGTTAAGAAAATGAAATTTAGTATTTCGATATTTACAATTTTAATGTATGCAATAGTATTTTCAGCATATTTATTCATGTACTTGAATTGAAGAGATATGTTCGTATAATATACATTATACGAACTTTTCAGACTGATATTTCTTAAAGTAAACCTATTTTAACAATTTTTGATATGTTTTAGTATATGAAATGAAAAAAGTCTTCTCCAAATGCTTCTAAAGACTTCTTCCCCTCAAAACACCCAGATTTGTGCACTAGAGAAGAAATTAAAATCATAAACAAAAATTAATAATGCCCATAATAATAAATGTAGTTATATTGTAATACTAACCCCACCTTAGAAATTAACAATAGACTTTCAATAAAAAAATAATTGTCCAAGTATTAATAAAATTATGAGACCCTAATAATATTGAAAGAATTGTGTTATTCAAGACACAAAAGAAGTTCAAGATTAATAAGAATATTAGAATTATAATCTCAAACTGAATATGGTGGAACTCAAATTCATCCCTCCTTTAGTTTACCAGTTATTGTACCAGAATTGTAATTATTTATATCTTGAAATGAGTTAGTCAAAATTCTTTTAAAAACAAAAGTAAATAATAAAAGAATACTGAATAATTACATCATAACTCTAATTTAATTCAATCCTTAAACTTTTTTAATTTAATTTGTTAAAATAAGATTTTTTCTATTTAAAAGTGTGAAAAATAAATCTTTTCTTTTGTGAGAGATATTGCTTAAAAATTTTTATCAAAAATATAATCTTCTAAAACTATATTTTTTAATAAAAATAACTATAATTGCCAATAATATTTAATAATATAATAAATTAAATATTATTATCAAAAATAATAACTTACAATTCACATATAAGTGTGAATTACATATCTTTTCTGAAAATTTACGGTTTTGATTGAAAATTACTATCAAAAAATTATTTTATTGAAATATGAATTGATTAAAAAAAATTAGCAATAATTAATTAATTTTAAAATTAAAAATTATAAAAGTTTATTTCAAAAAATATAAAAATTAAATGGAATCAAATGCATATTTTTGGGGAAAATTTCCCGTTATCTCTATAATTAAATTATATTTATTAATACTTACCAGGATTAAGCATTTTTTTCTATTCATGATCCCCAAACAATAAAAAAGAGGAGTAATTGAACTATATTTGAGTAAAAATTTTCATATATTAATTTTTCTAGTATCAATTTTAGTGTATTTTAATGTTGTAAAATCTTCTAATACTAATATAAACTCAGATTTAATGATTGTTCAAATCTTTTAAAGTAGATATTGCAAACTCTTGAAGCCTCTTTCTTACTAAACTTTCTTAATCACACACCGTCAAATCTCTCTTCTTCTCCATAATGGATACATTTAATATAGCAAATTTCATTTTTATCTTGTAATAAATTATTTCTTATTGAAATGATTATTAAAATCATACCCAGATGGTTCTTGATATACTCGTAAATTAAACTCTGAAATTACTGCAAAAAGGTGATCAAAAATATCTGATTGAATTGATTCAAAGTGAGTCCATTTAATATCATTTGTAAAACAATATACTTGAAGAGGAACTCCTTTTGAATTTGAAGGCATTTGACGAACCATTTTAATCATCTCCTTATGTACTTGAGGATGATTTTCAAGATAATAATAAATATATGCTCTAAACACACCTAAATTTGTAAGCCTCCTACCATTAATGCTAATTGTTGTATCTATGTTATTTTTCTTATTATGAGAATCAATTTCCCTTTCTCTTTCTTTAATAAATTCTTTTAAGACATGAACTTTTTTCATTTTTTCAAGTAAATGGGAATCAACAAAACTTACTGAATTAATATCGACAATAATATCTCTAATTATTCTTCTTCCTCCACTCTCACTCATCCCTCTCCAATTTTTAAATGAATCAGATATTAATGCATAAGCAGGAATAGTGGTAATTGTCATATCCCAATTTCTCACTTTAACTGTATTTAATGAAATTTCAATAACATCCCCATCAGCTCCATATTTAGGCATTTCAATCCAATCTCCAATTCTAAGCATGTTGTTTGTTGAAATCTGAATTCCTGCAACTAGTCCTAGAAGAGAGTCTTTAAATACAATTAATAAAATTGCAGTAGCAGCTCCTAGACCGCTTAAAATATAAATTGGACTTTGCCCAAGTAAATTAGAAATAATAATTATAAGTGTAGCTGTAGTGAAAAGTATCTTAGCAACTTGGACAAACCCTCTAATAGGTTTATCTTTTGCAATTACTTTAGTATTGTAAATGTCCTCTAGCACATCTAATACCGAAAAAATAATAAATAGTCCAATAAGAGTGAAATATACATTTAAAGCTACTAATATTGCACTCTGATATTCAGGAAATGAGTCTACAAAAAATAAGATTACAAGAGCCGGAAATAGATGTGAAGTCTTATATATTACTTTTCTTTGTAAGATAAATTTACCTACTGATTTTCCTCTTCCTACTATTGATTTGAGTTTACTTACAATAATTTTATCAACTATTATTTTAACAATAAAAATAATAATAATGAGTAAAATTAACATAATAAATGATACAATATCTGCAGAAAATCCATAATCAAGTAAATTTTGTCTAATAAACTCAACCATATATCTTCAAAAAAAGAACGTATTTAAATATTTTAGTTTTTTTTTAGTATAATGAACACTTTTACTAATCTTTATAAAGTTTAAATTTACAATATTAATATGAGTAGTTATACTATGAATAGAAAATTAGGTAAAAAATCAATTTTTGTTTTAATTTTTTTAATTTTCATAACTCTTTTTGTTGGAAGTGTATGGACTCCATTTTCAGATCCTAACTCGACTTGGTTTGAATATTTAGAAAAGCCAGTTTTCAATCCTCCTTCTTGGATGTTTGGTCCTGTATGGACAATATTATATATTTTAATGGGAGTATCAATTTTTAAAATTTACAATTCAACACTAAAAGATTCAATTAAATATAAAATATACGTATTATATACACTTCAATTATTACTTAATTCTCTTTGGACTCCTACGTTTTTTCTATTCCAACAAATTGGATTAGCATTAGTAGTTATATCTCTGCTTTGGATAATACTAATTATTATTCTATTTTTATATTATCAACATAATAAAGTCAGTTTTTATTTATGGATTCCTAACGTATTGTGGGTTTCCTTTGCAGCAATATTGAATTTAGGATTTTTTATTCTTAATTAAAAATATATACAATAGATTTATTTTTTAGAGTTATCTTTTTCTCTGATATATTCAAATAAATATTGCTGATAATATCCTGCCAATTTTCCAAAATGTAATTTTGCTTGATATTCTAATTGTTTTTCGTTTCCCGTAAATTTATATTCCTCAATTAGTATTTTTTTAATCCATACATCAACGGGAAATGCATCGTAGTGTTTTAGAGCATATAAACAAATACAATTTGCAACTTTTGAACCAATTCCAGGTAATGAGCATAATAGCGTGTGAGCTTGTTCATATGAATATTTATATAAATCCTCTAAAATATGAGGGTTTTGAGTAAAAAATTCACTAATTTGTAGAATATACTTTGCTCTATATCCAACTTTACATTCAAGCAATTTCTCAAGAGAGTTAATTTGTTCAGGACTTGGAAATGAATAAACTTTGTAATTTTTATTATATTTTCCAAACATTTGTGATATTAATTGAATATTTTTTTGAATTTTTGAGATATTAGCAGCAGAGGAACATACAAAGGAAATTATAGTTTGAAACAAATCAGTGTTCATAACTCGTAAATCCCCGTGTTGTTTGTATGCTTTTTGAAATATTTTATCTTCAAATAAATCTAGTTTTGTTGTATCAAAATCAAGTCCTAAAAAGTTTTTAATATGTCTTTCATTTATTACAGAATTATTTGAAGTAAAGTGTACTATATTATTTTCTTGAAAAAGTATAAATATGTTTTCTCCATTGATTATTGTAAATACTTTAGCTTTAGTCTTATAATGATAATTAAAAAATTGACCCGAGGTTATTGTTTTATATAAGGAGAAATCTTGAGTTGTAAAAGAGGAAGAATTAGAAGGTTTCATTTGTTTTTTAATTGTATTGAGATTTTGTAATATTTATAATTTTCCTCTTTCTTCTAATTCTTTAAGAGCATTATATCCTTTTATCCATCTTCCTTCTAAAAATATTTGAGGCAGTGTTATAGGATGAATTCTTCCCTGAACTAATTTGAGGAGTTTTCTCATATTATTTGAATTTTCAATAACATCAAGTTCATTAAATGAAATATCATGGGTTTTGAGTAATTCTTTTGCTTTTTTACAATACGGACAATTTGGAATAATAAAAATATAATTCTCCTCTTCATCTAGTGTAAACTCTTTAAAATACTCATTATAAATTGTATGTAGAAGTTGTTCTTGCGAAATTACATCTCCTTGACTCACAAGTGTATTATTGACAAATATAATAGGAGCATGCCATGCACCTTTGAGAAGTACTTTAAACCAATTATTAAGCCAAGGTTTTTCTATGAGTTTTATTTCAATTCCTTCTTTTTCAACTTGTTCAATAATATGTTTAATAACTCTTAGAGATAAAGAACATTCTCCACATTGTTGTTTAATTGTAAATGGAAAAAATGAACCTTCCCATTTATAGATTGTTATTGTAATTTGACTAATTTGATTTTTGAGATTATTATTAAGAGGTTTATTCATATATATTTATTTTTAATATTTCTAAATTTATAAAATAAACTATACATTTAAATAAAAAATAGTAATATAATAATATAATAATGAATTTTAATAAAAAAAATATTATTTGGGGACTTTTTATAACATTCATAATAATTATTCTTATTTCAATTCATTTTCTTTTTGATGAAATTTCAGTTGAGGGAATTATACAATTTGTGCGTTCATTTGGAATATTTTCTATTGTTATATTTGCTCTTATCTATATTGGAATTTCCTTAACAGGGTTCTCAGCAGTGGTGCTTACAGTACTTGCAGGAACTCTTTTTGGATTGTGGCTTGGACTTATTGTTGTGGTAATCTCAGCTACAATTTCAGCAGGAATTGGATTTTATATATCAAGATTTTTATCCCATAAATTTATTCAAAAAGGAAAAATTCATAACAAAACTATTCAATCTTTTGTAGAGAAAATTGAAAAAAATTGTGAACAAAATGGTTTTATTACAATTGCAATATTGAGACTTTCATTCCTACCATATATTCCTCTAAGTTATGCAACTGGATTAGTTAAAACATTGAAGTTTAGAGATTTTATACTAGCAACGTTTTTAACCAATATTTTTGGAAGTTTTGTATTTATTGTTCTTGGAGCGTCTCTTACACAGAGTTGGCCATTATTTGTAGGAGCAATCATATTATTAATTTTATTTATGTGGGTTCCTAAAGTTATTAAAAAAATAGAGGAGAAAAACTTAAAATAAAAAATTAAAAAATAATAGTTTTAATCCTACCAACTTCCTTGATTCTCCATACTCCTCCATGGCTCTTGTTCAAGAAGTGCATCCCCTTTTTGTAACAATTCTATTGATATGTTATCAGGAGTTTTAATAAATGCCATGTATCCATCTCTTGGAGGTCTGTTAATTGTAATTCCAGCGTCTTGAAATTTAGAACACATTTCATAGATATTATCAACACTAAAAGCTAAATGTCCAAAATTTCTTCCTATTGTATATTCTTCATCACTATCCCAGTTATATGTGAGTTCAATTTCAGGAGCTCCTTCATGTGTTGCTAGAAATACAAGTGTGAATTTACCTTGAGGTACTTCTTTTCTTCTCATTTCTTTAAGACCTAATATTGAAAAAAATTCTTTTGTCTTTTCTATATCGCTTACTCGAATCATTGTATGTAAAAATTGTGTCATTGGGTTATTTATTGTATTAAAGTATTAATAAACATTATTCACTTAATAATGTAGTAATTAAATGATTTAATATGAAAAAATTCCATGAATATTATGAATTTATCAAAATATAACAAAGTTCTTGACTTTGCTAAAACGCATAAAAAAGTTGCTTCAAAAATAATTGATCTGAAAAATGTGAATTCTAAATCTCTTTTAGATGTAGGAGGAGGTTCAGGATTACTAACTCATTATTTAGAAGGTGAATTTGAAAGTATTACTATATTAGAGCCTTCAAAAGAAATGACTAATAATATAGATAACTCTTCTAACTATAAAATTATCAATTCTTCAATTCAAGATTGGAATTCTGATTTAAAATATGATACTATCGTATGTTTTGATTCTCTTCATCATTTTGCTAATGGATATAAGGACGGATTTGAACAAGTAAGAAGTGGTATACTCAAGATGATTAAACATGCAAAAAAAGAAGTTATTATTATTGAGCCTCGAATGAACTCATTTAAGGGATTTTCTATTAAAGTTCAAGAAAATTGGATATTAAGAATTGGAAGTTATTTTATGAGTGTTAAAGAATATGAGGAAATATTAGAGAATTTTGAGTATACTATTGAAACTTTTAGAGAGTTTTATATCGTCATAGTGAAGGTGTGAATTTGAATTCTTTTTATCAAGTGGTATTTAATATTTCATTGGACTTATTAATTGCATCTCTAATAACTTGATTTGATTTATTAATAATTGCTTTTAATGAAGGAAGAGCTTCTACTCCCTTAAGAGAATATGAAAAAGCATCTGTAGTGATTTTTGCAGTTATTGCAATACTTCCAATTCCTACAAGAGCGGAAATGTTTGCAACTATTGCAAGAGTAATTGCACTTAAAGCTATAATACTTGAATGTTTTTCTATAATATGTTTAAGAGGTGTGAAAAATCTTTCAACAATAAATTGTTGAGGAGAGTTACGTAATTCTTGTACTAAAATAGTAAATTGTATTTGAAGTTGTTTTGATATTTCTATAATTTTGTTAGAATAAGTGATAGTTTGATTGACAAGTTCTTTAATTTGAACTTGAAGTTTATTTGATATAAGTTCTTCTTCTAAAAGTAATTGATGTATTTCTCTTTGATCTTTGAGTTTTTTAAAAAAATCTGAGTTGGGATTATCAATATCTTGAATATCATTCTCTTCTTTTGAAGTTAATGATAATAATTTTGAAGTTATTTCTTGTGATTGTAATATTTGTAAAAAATTTTTAATTGAATTACTATATTCTTCTTGTGTTACATGAAATGAAGAAAATAATTGTTTACATTCTTGAATAATTTGGTTTTGAATTCCATCAAATGCTTCATCTATTTCTTGATGGCTAATAAAGGAAGTTTGATTTGTTAATGAGTTGAGTTCTTCAAAGTATTGGTGCATATTAGTATAGATTTGGGTGCTTAAACGCTCAGCTCTAATAAAGTATTGATAATATTGTTGTGCTTGTTCTATATTTTCTTGTTGTTCAAAATTGAGCATTTTTTCAAAAAAAGAACGCTTTAACTTAGAGATATTTTGTACTTTTCTTCCAAATAAGGAGAATGTAGAAATTACTTTTTTGAGTTCATCAAATTCTTGGGAGAGTTGATTCATAATTTTTTTAGAAATTAGTTTTTTTTAAATTTATCTAGTTATTTTCAAATTACTTTTTAATTTTTGAAAATTCTATTCAATTCAAAAGATATATTTATAAATATAGATTTACTATTCAAAGTAACTATGGAAGTTAATAAATTAAATAAAAATAATTTTCAAAGGAACTTTATTTTTCGTTTCTTTGTATTTTTAGCCGTTGTACTCGTTACAATTGGAGGAGGATTTGCAGTAACAAGTGGAGATGTTCAAATTGAAGGAGGTGACAATTATTCTACAATTCAAGCAGCAATTAATGCAGCTCAAGATGGTGACACTATCTTAGTTGGACCAGGAGTTTATGATGAAAGTTTTATAGTTAACAAAGAATTAAATTTAATTGGAACTAATAATCCAGTAATTAATGGTAAAATTGAATTAAATTCAAATAATATTATTATTGATGGATTAAAAATAAATGGAACTGATAGAGGTGTCGAATTTTATCATAACCTTGACCATATAACAGTTAGAAATTCATTTATTTCAGATACTACAACTGGTATTTACATTAATCCAACAACTGCAAATAATATAACCATTTTTAATAATAATATTACAAACACTGTAGCTGCTATTGGAGGAGATAGTTATGAAGGTATCTCAATTATTCAAAATAATTTATATAATAATCAAGAAGGAGTTGGATATAGTGATAGTCTTAGTAGAAATGGTCCTTTACTAGAAGATAATAATTTTAGTAATAACCAAATTCAAGTTAAAGATTATTCATTAAGTACTATTGATATGAATGCTGTTTTCTCAAATAATATATTTGATAAAGCAATTTTAACTAGTGATTCTATTTTATCTTCTATCCAAGCTGCAATTAATGCAGCTCAAGATGGAGATACTATTTTTGTAGGTGCTGGTGTTTATGAAGAAAATTTAAATATTCCTAACAATTTAAATAACTTAAAATTATTAGGTTCAAATTATGGAATTTCTTCTAATTCCACTAGAAATCAAGAAACTATAATTAAAGGTTATTTAAGAACTGGTAGTGGTCAATCTAATTGGCCTAATAATTTTACTTTTGATGGTTTCTCACTTTTATCTAATGGTGATAGGGCAATTATTTTTAGAATCCAAGGAGATGTAAATATTAAAAATAATATTATTGATCAGAATGAGAGTGGACAAAATCAATTATATGCGATTGGCTTTGTAGCTCATAGTGCAGGAACTAATTTATTAAATTTAAATTTTGAAAATAATACATTAAGAAATTCAAGAAATGGGCTATATGTTGATTATACACCAACTAAGGGAAATATTGAAAATAATATTTTTGAAAATATTGGTTCTAATCCTAGTTTTAATGAAGGATCAGCTATATTTAGTCGATCTCATATAAATTCAATAAATGGAAATATATTTAATAATACTGGTAGAGGAATTAACTTTCATCCTAACCATAATACTAGTACAACTGTAATAGATAATTTATTTGAAGAAACAAATATCTATGTAAGAGATAATAGTGGTTTAATTGATTTAAGTTCTACTTTCTCAAATAATCAATTTGCAGAACAAAGTATAATCTTAGATGGGAATTCGATTGTACCTACTACTTTAGTTTCAATTTATAATATTGATACTAATGCTGGATATTCATCAATTCAAAATGCAATTAATGCAGCAAATGAAGGTGAAACAATTTTAGTTGAAGAAGGTATTTATGAAGAAACTATTGACATTAATGTTAACAATTTAACTTTAATCTCATCATCAGGTGCTGAATTAACTACAATTATTGGAGGTAGTGCTTCAAGTAGTGCTTCAAGTGCAACAGTTAGAATTACAACCAATAATATTATTTTAGACGGATTTACTATTGATAATTTAAATAATCAAGCTGGTTCTATTTCAGGTGGTAATAATGCTGCTAATGTGACTATTCAAAATAACATTATAACTAATTCACAAAGAGGTGTGAGAAGTGATTATTATGGTAAATTTGGAGATAGTCTTATGATTTATAATAACACTTTTTTTGAATTAACTAGAGCTATAACAAATACTGAAGATATTCCTAGTTTATATGTGATCAATAACTCATTCATTAATATTAATATAAATGCAGTTTCATTTGGTTCAGGAATTGAAGATATTAGTATTGAAGGAAACTCATTTGAAAATGTAGGTGGTAGAAGTATAACTGTATGGCAAGATGTTGTTTTATCTAGTGGAATTACCTTAGAATCAATTCTAAGTTCAAATTTGTTCGATACATCTGCAGGATTCAGTAATGGATTCAATTCAGAATTTATTGTTGTAACATCAACCATTTCACAAGCAATTGTCGAAGCAGGAGATGGTGACACTATTTTAGTAGGAGAAGGAATTTATGAAGAGAGTTTAACAATTCTTAAAAATTTATCATTA
>JBLKOJ010000007.1:0-34799 GCA_047602745.1 Candidatus Woesearchaeota archaeon
TTCTAAAGAAAATACTAAACCAATGAAAAAGTATCCATATTTCAAAGATAATCAAATTAATTTTGTAATTAACTTTCTTCTTGAAGAATTAGAGTGATTTTTTTAAAAAGGCGATATGATACAAATCTTAATGGGAATGAGGTGTATTAAATAAGATATGATAAACATATTTGTCTTTATTGCCAATATTTTTATTAAAATTAGAATGTAATGGTTAAATAATTATCTTATAAATTTTTTTACTTCTTCAAGTAAAATGTTATTTACGATTTGAGGATTAGCAGTTCCTTTTGTTTCTCTCATCACAAGTCCAACAATGAAGTTAAGCGATTTAGTATTACCTCTTTTGTAATCTTCTACTGCTTTTGGTGCATCATTTAGAGCTTTTTGAACTAATTCTACAATAATTGAAGTATCTTGTACTTGTTTTAAATTATTTTTCTCAATATACTTTTCTACATCAAACTTTTCTTCATATAACTTTTCCAATACTTTTTGAGCAGTGGTGTAGGAAATGGTCTCTTTGCCTAAGAGTGTAATGAGTGAAATTAATTCTTCTTTAATATCTCTTCTTTCTAATTCTTCAAAATCGTGGGAGTGAAAATTCAATATTCGTAAAATTTCTCGTCTTAAAAAAAGTCCCACTTCTTTGGGATTAAGTTGTTTTTCTAGTGCATACTCAAAAATTTCAGTTAAATACACATTTGAAACTAATACTTCAATTGTTTCTTCATTAAATTTATGTTTGGAATACTTTTCACGTTTTTCATATGCAAGCTGAGGAAGTGTACTTTTTAATTCATTAATGAACTCATCATTAAATTGAATAATTGGCAAATCAGGTTCAGGTGTAAATCTATAATCTTGTGCATTTTCTTTGGAACGCATAAACTCAGTTGTTTCAAGTTCATCATTATATCTTCTTGTTTCTTGTTTAATAGTTTTTCCTCTTTTTACCGCTTCTCTTTGCCGTTCAATTTCAACTTGCGCGGCTTTTACAATATTTGTAGGAGAAGATACATTTTTAATTTCAACTCTACTGTACCCACTCTCTTGAATTGATACATTTACATCACTTTTAATTCCAAACTCATGTAAAATTTTTAAATATTTAAGTGCTAAAATAAATTCTTTAAGCCATTTTTCTAATTTTTCAAGAGTTGTAAATTCAGGTTTAGTAACTACTTCACATAATGCCATTCCAGATCTATTATAATTAATTTCACCAGTTTGTGGATCCCAAGCTGCCGGGTCTTCTTCAAGATGAATTTCTTCAATTCCAATTCCTAAAAATTCTCCTCCCATCCCATTACATTTCACATCTGGCCCACTAATAGTACGTTGATATCCAGTTGGCATATCAGGCCAAGTATAGTGTTTTCTTTGAAAATATATTTCTTTTGAAATCTCTGAGTTAAAGAGAAGAGCAATTTGTGTTACAGCTTGAAGAGCTGATTTATTAGGTAGCATTGGTTTTGAACCAGGTTGACCCGTACATACTGGACAAATTGTTCTATTCATTTGAGTTTGAGAAGTAGGAATAGCACATCTACAAAATAATTTTTCTTTTGTTTTTAAGTGAACATGAATCTCTAGTCCAATTTTAATATCCGACATCTATGTTATACAACTCATCATAATTTAAATATTTTTGTGTTTGATAGGGGAAATAATTTAATTAAATGAATTTTTAATTAATTTTAATTGTTATCTTTTAAAAATTGTCTTCCACTTTTATAGAGTAAAATACTTGCAATTGTACTTTTAATTCCAACTCTAATATCTAAAAGTGTCCCTGATGAATAAATGATACTCACAGCTCCAATAATCATCAAACACCCGATAATTAGATGAAGTTGAGCAACTAATTTATAATGTAGAGAATGAGAAGAACATCTTAGTTTAAAAATCCAAATAAATGTGAATATTGCAGCGAGTAAAATAATACTTCCAAATATTTTATCAATAAAAAGAAAAATTGAATTACCAACTATTAACTTTAAAAAAAATATAAGGAAGAGTTTTTGAATTAATGTTAAGGAGAATTTCATTTGCAATTTTATTTCTAATTCTATTTATTATTGTTTTTAATAAATTTTAAATGTAAACTATTATAAATTTAATTATTCATAATATAAGTATGCAAGAAGTTAGATTTGGAAAATATAAACATTACAAGGGAGAAAAAGAATATGAAGTAATTGGAGTTGCAAGACATAGTGAAACACTTGAAGAATTAGTTGTGTATAGAGCATTATATAATTCTCAAGAATTTGGAAATAATTCTCTTTGGGTTCGACCTAAGACAATGTTTTTAGAGTATGTTGAAATACAAGAAGATGGAACTACAAATAGAGTTCCAAGATTTAAATTTGAAGGAGAAAGTATTTAAATGTTTATAATTTGAGTATAAAGATGAAAATATTTGAGAGATTTAAACAAAAACCTCCTTTGTATGCATTAAAAGTTTTAATTAAGTATATAAAACTTAATTTACTTTCAAATTCAAATTATTATTATTCTTTATGGACGAGTAATTTTTATGATTCAGACTCAGGAGAGCTATACTTAGTCAGACTTACAAAATTAATTAATCTTGTTAATGAATTAAAAAAAGATGATGTGATTCAATTTATTGATTTATTTGAAAATGAAAATTTAAAAAATCAACTTAAAAAACTATTTAATAAAATTAGTGAGTTATCTCCTTTAATTATTGAGCAAATATCACTTGAAAAAAGAAGTACTGGTAAATATTTGTTAAATTTAGATGGTAGGAGATTACTTGATGAATATTTGAAAAATATCGTTTCTTTAGTTGAATTAGAAGATACTATCTTTAAGGAAATTGAACTTGATAAATATTTATTATCTCATGACTATCACATAGGGTCTTTTTTAGGAGGTGGTTCAAATTCAAAAGCATATGAAATTAGGAATCATCCAGAACTAGTTCTAGTAATTTCAAAAGTTTTTAGTATATCACAATTTCGTTTAGAGAAAAAAAACAACTAGCTAGTTCTAAAATTGATTCCTGAATTGGGTTTGCAAAAATATTACAAGTCGGAATTTTAGATAATAAAATAGCAAGAGTTATGCAAAAGGCCCCTGGTAAACCTTTACATACTAATATTTATCGAAATTATAAGTTTGGTTAAAAAATATGCAAATTTTAGCAAATGCTCCACAAAAACATTATAACAAGTTAGTAGAAGATGTTATAGAGCTATCAAAATTTGGAATTGTGGTTGATGTTTAAAAATCAGATAATATTTTTATGATGGATATTGGGGTTTTACTATAATAGATCTAAATTTGATAGAAGAACCAAAATATTTTTCATTAATAGGTCCTCTTTGTAATTATTATAGATTTGGGCAAGATTTGACTCAAGAAGGAATCGAATTGATTATTAAAATTTGCGATAAACTGTTTATAGCAGGAGATTTAGATACAAAAGAGATAATTAAAATGAAAAATTTTGTACTAAGTAAATCTCAAAATTAAATATGAATAAACTAAACAAAAATTAAATATTAATTAAAAAATTTAGTTTTCTAAAAGAAAATTAAGTAACACTAATTATTGTATCTTCTCTCAACTTCTTCCCAGTTCACAACATTAAAAAATGCATCCACATAATCTGGTCGTTTATTTTGATATTTTAAATAATATGCGTGCTCCCATACATCAATCACTAAAAGAGGAGTTCCTTCATGAGGGGCAATATCCATTAATGGATTATCTTGATTTGGAGTTGATACAATATCTAAACTTCCATCTTCATTTTTTATAAGCCACGTCCATCCAGAACCAAATTGTCCAAGAGCAGCATTTTTGAATTCTTCTCTGAATGAGTCTACACTTCCAAATGCTTCTTCAAGAGCTGATTTCATACCAAAACTCATTTCAGTTCCTTCTTGGGCCATACTCTTCCAAAAAAAATTATGATTCCACACACCTCCTGCATTATTTCTAATTGCAGTTGAATATTGAGAAATTGAACTTACTAATTCATCTAAATCCTCTGGAACTTCTTCAAAGCTCTCAAGAGCAGCATTTAACTTATCACAATATGTTTGATGATGTTTTTCATAGTGGATTTGCATCGTTTCTTTATCAATATGAGGCTCAAGAGCATCATAATTATA
This sequence comes from Candidatus Woesearchaeota archaeon, assembly GCA_047602745.1. GTDB lineage: Archaea > Nanobdellota > Nanobdellia > Woesearchaeales > UBA583 > UBA583. The sequence goes on from JBLKOJ010000007.1 coordinate 4,152, forward strand.
AGGCAGTGTAATTTTTTTAAATTGTACCATTGTATATTATAATGCTGATATATATTTTAAAAAAATTTAGTTTCATTTTTGGGGACAAAATTGAAATTTAATATTATATTATTTAGTTAGCTTAGATTTTCAATTTTTTATTAATTAATTCATAACAAAAATTGAGTTGCTTCTCCACTAATTTTTGAGTTTTCTCCAATTCTTTACAATCAACTCTACCACCAAGTCTATGTTCAATTTGTTTCATTCTTTCATATACATCGTTTAAAGTTTGAGATAATTCTTTACCTTTTTTAGAAGTGATGGTATGAGCCACAATTTGAGTCATTTCTTTAGGGGAAGGTGGAGTAATTTCATGAACCATCAATACACTATGCACAGCATCTACAAGAGCATAATATAAATCAAAGTATGCATTTTCTAAATGAGCATGAAAATCAATTATGAGTTGTTCACTTCGTGCTTTAAAATTTAAAATACTCTCTGTTGTAGGCCTAATTTTCCCTATTTCAAGTAAATACTGCATGGGTTCTATAATATCTTTATCATATAAACACACTCCATGCCTTAATATATTGATAAATAGAGGATCTCCTTTTCGTGCCATGTCCCATACATCAGATAAATTAATACTCATAATATGTAATTTAGGATTAACTTGAGAAATTATTTTTTTAACTATAATCTCATACGCTTCTCTAAGTTCTGGAGTTACATAGACAGAAATATTATCAAGGACAACTAGTATATCAATATCAGAATTTTTATCAAGTGTATTGTGAGCATTTGACCCAAAAAGAACACAAGAACGAATTATATCTTTCATTTCGATGATAATTTTTTTAACAAATTCTCTAGCATAATGGATATTTTGGGAGTGATATTTTTTTTGATTAGCAGTGATTTGTTTTTTTTCAGTAAAATCCATTTTTTTATAAGTGCAATTAATTATCAAGCATGAACTTTTTTAGTCAAATCTTTGTTTTCAACAATATGCATCTCAACATTTGATAAATCTTCTACTATTTCAAATAATTTTTTACTCATTTCTTTGAGTTGTTTAATTTCGATGTCTTTTTCAAGCATTCTCTCTTTGAGTAAAAAAACCTCAAGTTCAGTAGTATGTAACTTCTCATGGATTCCTTGAAGTTCTCTTGATTCAATTTTATGTTTTTTCATATGATTGATATCAGTTGTAAGTTGATTGTGGATTTTTTGAGCCTCACGCACTTCATTTTTCAATTCTTTGATTGTTGATTTTAAAAATTCAATTTGTGGTTTGTAAATAGATTCACTAGAATTTTGTGAGTTTTTCAGATTTAATATTGAATGTTGAAATCCTTTTACTTGGGACGATAAAAAACTGACTTCACTTTTTAATAATTCATGTTTACTCATTGAATCTGAGTATGCCTCATGGACTTGTGAGGAAATGTGCATTAAATCATCTTTAACTTTAGAAAATGAATGTTTGATTTTATTTAATTCTTGATGGATATTTAAATTCATATGATTATTCTAGTAATATCTAATTTAATATTTATGCTTACTCAAATAGTAATAAAACATTTTTTAATTATTAAAACTTAAAGTTTTAAATTTAATTAAAAAAACTACTACTATAACGTACTATAAAAATTTATTAATTGGAATAATTAACATTATGTTATGATTATCAAAAATTTTAGTTTTAAGAAAAAAGGAGCAGTTGAACTATCTTTAAATCTAATTATTATGCTTGTAATTGGACTTACTGTTTTGGGTTTAATTATTGCATTTGTAACTCAGTTTTTAGGAGATGCAACTGAAGGAGTTGGGCAAGCATTACCAGGAGATGAAGAGATTTTAAGAGATTTAATTTCAAGATCTGGAAATTTTGAATTTCATAGAAGAGATGTAACTGTAAGAAGAGGAAGTGAAGTAAGATTATATGCTAAATTTGAGAATCCTTTATCTGAAGATGTTGCTGTACATTCTGCTGCTCAAATTCCAATGAAAAAAGTAGATGAACATAATTCTTTTGTTTTTGAAGTTAGTACAACGGGTCAAACTATATCTGAGGATGATGATAGTTTATTCAGAGCGTTTATGGCACCACTAAGACTAGATGCTTCTCAATCAGATGCTCTTCCAATTGATTTAAGAGTAAGTTCAGCAGTACCGACTGGAAATTACTTTTTAACATTTACAGTCACATACAAAGCAGGAAATGATGATGAGAATAATAAAGATGAAGCAAGAACTTATTCTAGAGTTGTAACTGTTACAGTAGAATAAATCTAAATTATTATCTTTTAACTTTTTTATTTTAATTGATTATACTTAGAATTTATTTTTTAAATATTTAATTAATTTATATTTTTCAAACTAGAACTATTTTGTTAGTTAGAAATGGGGTATCTTAATATCCCTCCTACTCCTCCTATTGCTTTAAATTGTTGACCCTCTGATGTTTTTGAGGTGACAAATTGAAATTCAGCACTTGTTTCTTCTTGTAATTTTGTAAATTCTTCAAGTTCTTCATCATCAAGAGCATCATCACTAATAATTAATTTACCAACAGCCCCCATTTCAAGAGCAAGTTTAGTTTCAGCTTTACCATATACAGCCAGTTGAGAATTTTTTCCAAGTGTTTCTAGAAATTCTCCAATGGTTTGTTTTTCGACCATTACCTCAGTATCTCGAAGAATATCTTGTGATACTTCAACTAATTCATGTAGCCCGTGAGGATTTGTATAAGTTACATCTTTAATCCCTAACACTAAATCTTTCATTTGACCATTTAAATAATCTCCATCAACAAAATTATTTTTTGTAGTTCCAGGGCCTCCTACTATAATTCCTTTGAGTTCTTTCATATATGTAAATTCTCCATGTGCCACATCAGCTACACGTTTATAAAACTCTATTGCAGCTCCTTCACGAATTCTTGCAAAACGTTGAGCTGATTGTCCTCCTGTTTTAAATTTTCCAGGAACAGTTGAGTTTAAGTTTCTTACAACTCTGATACTTGAACCAATTAACACGCCTACAGTTGCTTCACTTTTATCAATTGCAATTAAACCGTAAGTAGTTTCATTAGCAGCAATTTCTTCAAGAGGCTCAGTAATGAATTTGTGGTCACACCTATATAATTTCAAATTTAAAGGTTCAGGTGGTTCAATCCAAAAAATTTCATATTTATCAATATTATCTCTATTAGAAATATTTCCACTAAATATTGCAAGCCCATTTTCAGGAGTTTTGTCAATCACTCGAAGTGTCTGAATCATCCTCTCAAGTGCTGTTTGTACCGCTTTTGAAGTTTTTTGGTCTTTAATATTTGTTGCAGTTCCTTTCTCGTCTGCCAAGCCTTGTGCAATTTTAGTTAAATCATAGCCAGATGGTACATATACTGATACAAATTCAGTGTGTCTTCCCCTATAGCTTTTAAGTTGTTTGATAAGTTTATTGAGTTTAATTTTTTGAGTAACATTAATTGATGACATATCTATAACAAACAAATATTCATTAATTTATAAATACTTACTTGGATATTTTTTTATGAATATATCTTTAATATTTCCACAAGATTTATTTTATATAAAATAAAGAATAGATTTAAATACGAATTTTACTTTTATAATAATTTAACTTTTTAACATCCTATCTCTTTATAAATAAATACAGATTGATTATTCTATATGAGCAATTTAGACTTTAAAAAATTTAAATCTTTTAATGAATTATCACATGATGATATTTCAAGAACATATACAAGCATTGGAAGAATTGAGACTGTAAAACAAACTTCAGGACCAACTCTTATGATTTTAATGGATTCAACTCAATCATTTACCTTTAAAGCATTTATTAAACCAGGTGAGAGAGCATTTCCTGAGTGTGATTTAGGAGATGTAGTTGAAGTAGAATACCGAGTAAGTGAGAGACAAGGAAGCATTGAAGGAGAAGTTAGAAGTATGAAAAAAATTTCTCAAGAACATGTTGATTCTTTTGAAAAGTATATCGAAGAACAAGAGGAAGAGAGATTTAAAGCAGAAGATGTAGGATTTTCAATTCAAAGTCCTGTTCTTGAAGCTCTAAGCCCACGTTTTTTAAAAGTTGCAACTATCATTAGAAAAGCAGTTGCTCAAAGAAGACCAATTATTTTAAGACATGACGCAGATTGTGACGGATATTCTTCTGCAATTTGTTTAGAGCGAGCAATTTTGAGATTTATGGATGAGTGCACAGGAGGAGATATAAATGCAAGATATAATTTATTTAGAAGAGCACCTTCAAGAGCACCATTTTACGAATATGAAGACGCAGTAAAAGATGTTTCTATGATGCTCAAAGATATGGTTAAAAATGGGGCAAAAGAGCCTCTTGTAATTGTAACTGATAATGGTTCTACTAATGAAGATATTTTTGCATATAAACAAATGAAATTATATAATTGTCCAATTGTCGTAATTGATCATCATTATCCGGGGGAAAAAGATGAAAAAGGAAATGTTGAAGTGGATTATTTTATTGATGGACATATTAATCCGTACTTAGAAGGATTTGATTCAAATGTTTGTTCAGGGATGCTTGGATATGAACTTGCAAGATTTATTTACAAAGAAAACACTAATTCTGTAATGATTCCGGCAATGGCTGGATTGTTAGATCATGTTGATGGTCTTGAATTACAAACATATGTTGAACTTGCAAATAAAGAAGGATATACTAATGAGTTTATGGAGAAATTAGGAGATTTAATTTATTTACAATCACATTATATGAGATTTGGTGAGGCTAGAGAATTTTTTGATGATATTTTTGGAAATAATCTTATGGTTCAAAAAGAAATTGTAAATTTAGTATATCCTGAAATTGAAAAACTTTATGATAAAACAAGAAAAATTGGAAAACAATATGCTAGAGTCGAAGATTTTGGTCCGTTTTATGTAATACAATTTGATGGAGAGAGAGGAACTGCAAGAGGACAGTATCCAGCTGTTGGTAAAAGTACGAATTTAATTCACGCAATGTTTGAAGAAGAGTTAGATAAACCTGTTATTACGATGACTAGTGGTTCTACATTTCTAACTATTCGAGTTGGAGATGATGTAAAGGGGTTGAGTATACCAGAATTTTGCACTGAAATATTAAATAAGAACTTATCTCATACCGGAGCAGAAGGAGGGGGACATGAACATGCAGGTTCAGTTAAATTTGTTGAGTATGCAAGAGAAGAAGTAATTGGTTCATTTCTTAATTATATAAAAAGTATTTCTAAACTAAACTAAACTACTGGACTTAATTTTTTATTATCATTTAACTAATTTGTGGAGAATGAAAAATTATCAGAATTATTTTTAAATAATGAATATAACAACTCTTAAGATAATCATAAACTTATTAAAATGAAGATACACATTTTTAATATAAATATGTCAATAAGAAATTTTTTTAAATTTAGGCACTTGTTAATTAATAAACGTGTTACTTTATTTATTTTGTGTATTTTTTTAATATTTAGTAGTTTTTCAGTATTTTCTAATTCTTATAGTGGAATAATTTTTGATAACCTTGAAGTACATTCAGATATCACAGGAAGAGTAATTCTAGAATCTCCAACAACTCAAAACCTTCAAATTGTTATGAGATTACGAAATTCGAATATTCAAATAATTTCAAGTATCAATTCAACGGGTCATTTTAAATTTAATTCGTCTAATGTTAAAAATCAAGGACTTTATTCATTTCATATCATTGATTCAAATAATGGGAGATTTCCTCATGAGGGTTACGTTTATAAATATATAAATAAAAATTTTAATGAATTTGAGTCAGCAATTAAACACTTACTTTCAAATGACTCATTAGATTCTGAATTTGCAAGACCAAATAATGAAATTTTTGATTCAGGATTTATTTTATTTCATTTAAGTGAAATTTTAAAACAATCTTATAATTATCACTATTTTGATTCACAATATTCTCTACAATTAATTCTTGATCTTGTAAATAGTTCTTGGTCGCAAGATGGTGGCTGTAGTGAGAGTAATTTCAATTGCTCTGCAAGAAATTATCAACCAACTCATGGTTTTTATTCAGCTGCACAAATACAAGGAGAAGTAATTGAGAGTTTATGGAAATCATATCAATTAACACAATTAGAAATATTAAAGGAGTATGCAATCAACTTTTCAAATTCAGCTCCAAATCCATCAAGTGGAGATTGTAATTTTATATCATTAAATTTTAATTGCATAAATGAGAAAGGTCAGAATGCAATGATTAATGGATATATTCAAGCATATTTGGGAAGTGGGAATGTAACTTATTTAGACAGGGCAGTTGAATTTGGAAATATTGAGATATATGATTCAGATATTGAAATGATTGAACCTTTAGTAAAATTATTTGAGTTGACTAAAAATGAAACTTATTTGCATAGAGCTTATGAAATTTTTAGGTTAGTTAAAGATGATTGTAAGTTAATTGCTTGTAATGTTGAGAGATTTAGTGAAATTGTAAAAAGTTCCTTAATTTTATTTAGACATTTTGAGCCATTTAGTTCACAATGGTATGAAATTCAAAGATGGGGGCTTGATTCTTTTTTAGATGAAAATATTTCAAATTCCTGTTCAGAACCAATTAATTTAAACCCCTCAATTTGTAGAAATTCATTTACTCAATTTAATTTAATTAGAACTTATGAAAATTTGAAAAACTCGTTTTTTAATTCAGGAGTAAATATATATGATATTCAAATCTCAAATACCCAATTAAATGAGGTTAATATTTCTTTTAAAAAACACTCTTATTTAAGTAATATTTCTCTATTTATAAGAGATTCACAAGAAGTATTAGAGCCTTTTATTGAAATTCCTCTAGATATTTATTCCAATCATGTTTTAATAAATGAAACTATAATAAATACATCATCTTTTTATGAATTTTATTTTGAGTTTGATTTAATAGATGAAAATACAATTTTAAGATTTCCGGAAAACTCTAATTATGTAATTCCAATTTCAACAGAATTTATCGAACTAGAAGAAAAACTTTCTGATATTGTAACTTCCAATCCTTTATTTTTTTGCAATCCTTTTGAATTGAACGCTTCATTTAGTTGTAGATTTGAATATATGCAAAGTAATTATATTTCAGCTCTATCTAAATACCAATTAAATATTGAAAACAATTCATTAGTTAATAGCGCTTTAGTTGGTTTATCTACTTCAATAATTGATCCCATTGGCGAGGATTCAACTTGTGACCCTTTGATTAATGATTTTAATTGTGAGTCTATAAATCCAGCTTTTATTGCAAATCCTCTTGGTAAGCCTTCAATATTTAGAGCAACATCATTAATTGAGGGTTATAGTGATTTATATCTTTTAAGTAGAAACTCTACTCATTTGTCTTATGCTTTTGAATTTGCAAATAATCCTGTTTGGGCAGAAGAATGTAATTTCAAGTTAAATAAGTTTAATTGTGGAGAAGAAAATGTTCATCAGGCGGTAATTTCTTATTCTAAATTATTTAAAATCACGGGGGATGAAACATATAGAGACTGGATTGAAGAATTAATTATTCAATCTTCAAATTATCAAAATTCATCATTGAAATATTTGTCATGGTTATATTTTTATGATTTTTTAGAACAATCTCAAAGAGATGAAATTTTAACATATATTGAAACTTTTTCTCAAAATTGTTTAGACTTTAATTGTTCAATAGAAGAGTTTTATACTTTTAAATCACTAATTTGGAAGAGTTATAAATATTTTCAAAATGAGGCAATTTTTGATTTAGGAAATGCTCTTTTAAGTGTAAGACCTTTATCTGCCCAAAATTATTGTGATCCTAATGCTCCTGTAGCGATTATTGATAGAAACAGTTGTGAATTCCCAAATGAGCAATCTTTATTAATATCTTCATATATTTATAGTCTAACTAATTTTGTAAATTTAAGAGCTCCAGATCTAAATATCACTTTATTTTTTAATTCTACTTCTTTAAATTTTAATGAATTAGTTGATGTAACTTGTAGAATCGAAAATATAGGAAATGATGTACTTGAAAATTCAATAGCCACACTACTTACTGAACAAACTGTACTTGCTGGAGATTTAGTAAATCCAATTATTTTTTTAGATACTAATTCAACTATTGAGTTTGATTATACTCTAAATTTGACATATGGTGGTAGGAATGAGATTAGGTGTGGAATTTCAAACTTTGTAGGTATCTTGGATTATAACGTTACTAATATAGGTAAAGTGACCTCATTTAACTTAGTTAGTAACCTCGTTTCTCAAGTTAACAATGAGTTTCTAATTAATATTTCTAATTTTTATGATTTTCCTCTAGAAGATATTATTTTAAATTTTTCAAATAAAAATATAACTTTTAGTAGTTCAAATTTAGTAGCTAAAGAAGGGAATGATTCTTTTGAGGTTTTAATTCCTTTTTTAAATTCAAATTCTAATGAATTAATATCTTTAAATTTAAATTTTAGCGAGGATATAAACCTTACATCAAATATAAATTTGACTTCAGATTTTGGAGGATTTAATAATTTTAATTTTTCATTATTGACTTTGACTAATTCTTTGAATACAAGTTATCGATATAAAGATTCATTTAAACTGTTTGAAAATGCAGTAGTTAATTTGAGTATTATTAATAACAAATTAGTTGATTTAGAAAATATTTCAATATATTTAAATTCTAATTATTCAAGTTTGAATGAAGTTTCAGAAATATATAATTTGAGTTCCCCTTATATTAATTTTATTAATATATCTCCTTTTAATTTAAACATTTCAGAAAATCAAGTTGAATTAAGGTTAGAATTTATTCCTCTTTCAAATATTACAGATTTAGAAATATTTTTTGAATCTCCTACAGGGTTAAATTTTTCTCAAATTATTCCTATAAATATTGATACTGATATTTTACAATTTAATTTTTCAAATGCTCAAGGTTTATTCCAATCTCCAACATTAGTTGATTATAAATTAACAAATCCAACTCCTTTTACATTTTATAATATAACAATAGACTCATATTTTTCAAACGCTAGTTTAAATTTAAGTGAAATTATACCTCCATTCACATCAACTTTTTTTAATGAAACAATTAATTTTACAATTATTAATTCAACTCAAAATATTTCACAATTAGATTTTGGTCAAATGAATTTATTAACTAATTCTAATATAACTTTAGAAGTGAACAATTCTTCACAAATTTCTCAAATTGAATTTGAACTTGAAATAAAGAACCCCTCACAGATTTTATATTTTGATTTTAATGTTGAAACTTTTAATGATACACTTATTAGATTTATTATTAACAATCAAACGGATATAACGTCTCAAATAATTACATGTAACACTTTATTTTGTCCAATTACACAATATTCTCAACCTAATGAAGAGAATAATTTAACTTTATTAATTGAATTAGAATACTCTATGAACTCTTCATCTTCAATATCATTTAATTCAATAAATGCTTTGTCTACATATGAGATTAGAAATTTCACGGGGAACGTAACTAATATTTCTTCTTTAGTAATTGAGTTTATTGAACCCTTTTCTTCTTTAAATATTGGAAAAACTTTTACATTTCTAAGTCAAAGTAACTCAGCTCCAATTAATATAAATTATTCTGTTTTAAATACTTCTATTCATGGTGAAGACCAATTTATATTTTCAAGAATTCAACCCCCATCAACCTCCAGTTCGCCAGAGGGGAGTGGGGGAGGAGGAGGGAGTGTGAGTTCAGGAACTATTTCTAATATTTTCAATCAGAGTGATTTTGATTTAGGTCTTAATGATGATTTAATTGAAACATCCTCAAATTTAGAACTAATACAATCCTTTCAATATCAACGGATTTCAGTAATTGATACTTTTATTTTATCTTCTTCAATTTTGGAATTGGATAAATTTAGTAATGAATCTAATTTACAATTCTTTTTAGAAAATTCAACACAGTTAAATGTTAATAGAGAAGTTTTTTCATATTTAAATTCAAAATCAATTCTTCAACTAAATAAAGATTATATTAATAAATTAATTAACACCTGTTTAAATATTCAAAAAGATGTATACATAAATACTTCACATTCTAATTTATTTTTAATTAATACAATTCTTGAAAATACATGTGATTTTGATATTATTGATATATACATTCTAGAATCTATTTTATCTAATTACTCTATGAATTTAACAATTTTTAAAACTAATCAAACAAAAGTTAAATTTAAAAATTTATTTAATCAATCTATGGTTCATATTGATATTTTAGCTTCAAAATCCAAAATTACTTATAGCTATGATTTAAATTTAGAATTATTATTTCAAGCAAATAATATTGATTATGGAAATTTAACTGATTCTCAAAAAAATGCTTTATTTGGTAATATTGTAACAAATAATTTTAGTGAAGCTTCAATTATAACATTAGATACAAATCATTTAGATTTTATTGAAAATACTTATGAAGATAGATTTTCACAATTAAGAAATATTCTCCTTCTTCTTACAATTTTATTTAGTTCTTTTATGATTCGTTCAATTTTGCTAATACTACTGATTGTTAGTTTAACTTTGAGTATATCATATTTGATTAATTTAATCATAATTAAACGAGATCAAATTTATATATTCCTGTTTAAGAAGTATTTAAATAGAAAAAGAAAAATTTACGAATCACATCTTAGCACTTTAAGTGAACATGATTCTGGCTCAATAATTAGAAGTTTAAATTTAAAAATTATTAGAGTTGAGCAATTAATCTCTAAATCAGATATTTTGGGTGCTAAAAAAGAATTTGATGATATAGTTGGGCTTTATAATAAAGAGTATCATTTTTTAAATTTAAATAGAAATCAACTTCACAAAGCAGGTTTTATTTTCAATAAAATTAAAGAGTTAGAAATTTTTTTTAGAAAAAACTCTATTACTTCCTCCAATTCAAATCTTAATTTAAAGACTAATGATTTACAGAATTCTAATAATTTACAAAATGATAGAATGACTAAAGAACATGAGTCTGAAAATTTATCAAATCAAGATATTCTTCAAGAAAATGAATTTAATGTTGAATTAAAAAAAAGTAATTCACAACATGATGATGAGAAATTGCTAGAAAATGATGAAGAGGAAGAAGATAATACTGAAATTGAAGTATTTTTACAATTAAATAAAATTAAAATATTAAATAAAGATTTAAAATTAGATGAAGCAGAAGACTTAATTAGAAAAATTAAAAGAAAAGTAGATCAGATATCAGATTTGAAAAAGTTTGAAAAAGAATATCTTCTTGAGAAAATAGGTGAAGTTGAAAAAGAAACACAACACCTTCTAGATACCTCATATTCATACAAATTAAGTAAGTTTTTGGAATATATAAAAGAATCAACTCTTAGTAAAATAGGTAAAAAAGAATAATAGAGATAGCTAGAAATAATATTAAATCTCAATTGAGAGTTCTTTAAAACATTGATTAATAATTGCCTCCTCAACATTTGCTTTTAAAAGAGTTTCCTTTATTTGTTTTGAAGTGTAGGTATTTTTATGTTCACTGATATAATCTAAAACTTTTCTCACCTTCTCATTATTAAAAATAATCTCATCTTGTTTGGGATTTATATTATTAGAATTTGAATTATTTATTGTTTCTTTTTCTTGCAGATAAATTTCATTTTTAACTAATTTTTTTGCTTTTTTAAATTCCGAATCAAATAAAACTTTTTTTATCACTTCAACATCCTCTTTTAAAAAATTAAAGGTTTCCTCTTTAACTAAGATGTCACTTTTCGCTTCAAGTTTAGAAAGAGACTTAATCAAATCTTTAATACTTTCTTGATTGTCTAATGTAATCTGATTGTTTGATTTAATCATACTAGTACTATCACTTATATTTAAGGACATAATCTCAATTTTAGAGATATATTTTTCAATGGTTAACTTCATGTCTGATACATGCTTCTCAGTAGCTTTAATTTTATCAAGTTGATATAAGATACTTTCATAATTTTTAACTTTTTCCATTAAAACTGAGTATTTTGAAAGTTTTTCTTCAATTTGTTTGGTTTTGGTTTCATTTCTCTCAATTCCACTACTTAATTTTGCAAGTTGCTTATTAAGTTCATCAAAACGTTTATCCAAATTTTCAGGTTTGAATGTATTAACCACATATTTTACAGAACTAAAATCATCTTCTAACTTATTGAACATTCTTTCTCTTCCTAAAACAGTACTTCTTAATTCTCCAATTTTTTCATTAGATTCTTGTAAATGCTCACTAATTTCACTCTCTTTTTGATTTAAGACTTCAAATTTTCCAACTATTTTATCAAATTCAATAGATTGGTTTTGTGTTTGAGTTTGTAATTTAGAAATTGCCTTACTAATTTCTTTTTGATTTAGAATTTCAAAAGAGTCTTTATCGTCATCTTCTGATTTATTATCTTCTTTTTTAGAAAATTTAGATGCTATTTTTGAAAAAAATCCTTTTTCATTTTCTTCAAGAGCTTGCATTTCTTCTGGAGAAAAAGATTCTTCATGAGGGTCAACTTTTTCTTCTTCATCTTTTTTATCATTAGTATCTTTTTCTTTAGAGATTATTTCCTCGGAATCATCATTTTGGATTGTTTGAGAATCATCTTCTTTCTTAGGTTCAGATTTATCTTCAAGAGAAGAGTTAGAAGATATTTCTTGTTGTTCATTTGAAGATTTATTAAAAGTTTGAGTATTTGAAGTATTATTTTTACGTGAATCAACTTCTACCATTACATATAAATTATTATGGACATTTATAAATAATTATACGCATTCTAGAGAAATAAAACTAGTAATATAAGAGTAAAATCAGTTAAAGTATGAAATATAATTGAGTAGAGCAAACTTCCTTTTATTTTTTTAGTTCCTTCATAGAGCTTAATACAAATATTCATAAATATAAATAATGCTATGAAATATAAAATTAAATAAAAATATGCAAATTCAAGATAATAAATTACAAAACTTTCAATTAAAACTTGAATTCTAATCATATGAAATGCTACAAATAATATTGAAGTTTGAATTTGAGCATCAATATTTGAAGTCATCGTTTTGTAAGTATTGTACACGAATCCTGAAAATAATAATTGTTCACTGATTCCAATTAGGAGTGCTAGTATAAATGTTAAAAATAAAACTGAAAATAAACTATCTCCAAATAAAAGTGACTCTTTTGGAATTGGTTCCCCAATTATAAAAAATAGAAACCCTGTGATTATACTTAATGGGATTAAAATTAATAGTATTGAAACTTTTGAATTTTTAAATGTCATAAGAACTTCTTGTTTTTTTCCCAAAAATTCTAGAAATAAATAAGCTAAAAGCAGTGTATATAGAATTAATACGTAAGTACTAATTTGAGGAGTTGTTAGTGATATAAATTCACCGATAAATGGGTAGAGAAAATAAAAAAAAACAAATAAATTAGTAATAATTATTCCTTTAGAAAATACTCTATTTTTATTGAAGAAATAGTAAGATAAAAAAATAGTAACAATCATGACTATATAAAAAAAATATTCTAATCTAAATTCAAAATAGAATATTAATATCATTATGATTACAAAAATAAAATTTAGTAAAAAAAGACCTCTTTCTAGTAAAATTTTATTTATATATGAGTTCATACTTATTATATATTGACAATAAATATTTATAAATCTTCATACTTATTAATGATTAATGAATTATAATACTTTACACATATTTTTAATTTTTTTTAAAAAATTTATACTATATTTGTTATTAATGTCATTTATAATGTTAAATATTTTAGATTTTTTTAATTTTTTTTCTTTAATAACTCCTTATACAGGAGATGTAGATTTCTTCAAGAAGTTATTATCTTGGTCTTTGATATATTATCTTTTTACAAGTTTGAGCTTAACTAAAATTTTGACAGGTTTTAAAAATAAAGTTTATGACTGGATAATTTTAGGTTCTGCTTCGTTAGTTGTGTTTCCTTCAATCTTGATTTTTTATTTAGCAAATATAGATTTTGAATTATATTTCTTATTCTCATTTATGATCAATGAATTATTATTGAATTTTTTAATAGAATATCAAATTTTATTTGTATCACTAGGAGTAATTATTCTTTTTATTATCTCAAATTATATTTTTATCAAGCAACCAATTCATAAAGAATCATTAATAGGCAGTTTCAATTTAAGAATTGAGAACTATTTTTCCCAAGTAAATAAGTTATTGATTATTTTAGGATTTATTTTTTTCTTTGTATATACTGTATTTAAATTTTTTATGGAATGGTTTGCTTTAGCTATTGATGCTGCTTTAATAGTTATTGGAATAGGTTATTATCTTTATATTTATATATTTAGACATGATAGAGAATTGAAAATTGATTCATTTCTTCAAGATATAATTAATACAGGAAATGATTTTTTTAAACAATTAATTTTATTTTTACAAAATAAAAAAACATTTTTTATAACCATAGCACTACTTATAACTGTTCATTTATTAGTAGATTTAGGAGTTTATTTAATTCCCTTTGCAACGGGAATTGATAATGGTTTATATAATATATTAGGAGGAGAGAATGATTTAAAGCCTTTATTTGCTGTTGAAAATTCAATTATTGAAAATCAATATAAAGAAATATTTAAAAATTCTCATTTAGAAATATTTCCATCAATATTTTTATTTTTGATAATTTCAATAGAGCTGATAATGTTTATTATTTACTTAGTGTTGTTTTTTATTTTTTTGAGTATGCCTTTTTATATCTTATTTTTAAACCTAAAGGGAAGTATTTATACTCCTTCAAAGAAGATGATTATATTTATGATTACAATGGTAATTGTTCAATTTTTCTTATTCTTTACAAATCATTTGAGTAACCCTATTGAGTTTTCGATATCAACTTCTGAACAAATGCAAGGAGTGGTCTTTAAAACCCAATCATTTACTCAAGACATATCTTCAATCATACCACTGGAGTTAGTTACTTCAATTATTGGACTTTTCATATTAGTTTTATTTATTATAATTATGTTATATAAAAAGTTTGAAAAATATAAATCTTTTTGGATTTCTGTATACTATGTAATTATCTTAGTATTTTTTTTGTTTTATTCAACAGTTTTTGCTCAAAGTTATATAACTCAATTATATCATTCAAGCGTTAATGAACAAATGCTTTCATATAATTTAGAATTGGATAGAAATTCTCATTCTTATCTAGAGGTTATTGAATTTTTAAGTTCAAATTCAATTCAAGGGTTAAGTCTAAGAGATGAACTAAGGTCAATTGAAGGGTTACATTTGGAAGCCACTTTGTACCTAGTCAGCTCGGGAACCTATGTTATTGAAAATCAAAGAGACTCTTTAAGATTTGGGGATAGTGATTTTATTGGTTTTTTACTAATAGTAGATCCAGGATATGAGAAATTTTTTAAAGATACATTTACTTTTAGCACCTTATCGTTAGACATAGATGGTTTAGATTTGTATGTGTATGATTATTTAACAGTATTTCAAAGAGAAGAGTTTTCAAATGAAATTTATTTTATATTTGAAATTGATACGTCTAAACATACCTTATCAAATTATGTTGATTTGTCTCATACAGATCCGAGGATAACTCAACAGACAAGTAATAATATTTTAGGGATTTACTCATTTCCTACTATTGTTGAACAAGTTTCAAAAATCGCTTCTTTGATAGTATTTATTTTTACATCATTATTTTATGTAGGTGGTTTAATTGCATATGCAGTATATTATAGAAGAATTCTGGAAAGATTAAAACAAAAATTATTTTAAGTAGAGAATAATTAGATGGTAATTAGATGAAATTAATTAAGCAAGAAGGAGAATCTAAATATTTTTTAATTGAGCATTTTGATGATATATGGGTGCTCTCAAAATATATTCTAGCAAAAGATATTGTTTGTTCAAAAACCACTAGAAAAATCGCAATTGGTAGTGATAAAACTAAACAAGTTACAAAAACAATATTTGTAGAATTACAAGTTAAAAGTATTGAAATAGTGTCAGAGGATTTGAGAATTCAAGGTATAATTGCTAATGAAACTGAATTTACTACAAAAGGTTCTCACCATTCTTTTCTCTTTTCAATTGGTGATACTATTGAGATTAAAGAATTTCAAAATGGTTTACAAAAACCACAATTTTTACAAAAATTATTACAAAGAGTTCTAAATTCTACAAAAAATAAATTTTTAATTTTACTAAATGACGTGGATTCACTCTTAGTTGCAAGATGTAGTTTATTTTCAATTGAAATACTTATTGAAAAATCGCGTTTAGGTTCAAAAAAATATTTTTCAACGCATAAGCAGGCAACAAATATAGAGGAGATGTATGAAACTATAAAAGATATTTCATTTAATGATTATAGTTTTGTAGTATTTGCAGGAGTTGGAAATTATAAGGTTTTTCTTAAAGATGTTATATTAAGACAACATTCAAACTTAAAAACTGTTATTTTAAATGCAACTGAGGTAAGTTCTTCACAAATTTCACAAATTATTGATGAATTGAAGGAGAAAAATCTTTTAGAAGATATAAATAATTCGTATGAATCTAAAAAAGTAGAATTGTTTTTGCAAGAACTTGCTACAACTAAAAAGGTTGTGTATGGAATTGATAATGTTCTTGAAGCAGTTAGACAAGGAAGTGTTAAAGAATTGTTAGTAACTTCTTCTTTTTATAATGAATTTTTAAATTCTTATTTTAATGAGATTCAATTACTTGAACAGATGGGAGCAGAGGTATCTATAATTAATTCAAATTCTCACAATGGTTCTATTATTCAAGGAATGGGGGATGTAGTGGGATTTTTAAGGTTTTAAATATTTTTAACAAATAATTATAGATTCTACTAATGCATATTACAAACATTTAAAAAATATTTTTAGTAACATTAATTACATGGCTAAATGGGAATGTTTAATTTGTGGTTATATTTATGATGAAATTGAAGGAGATCCAGATTCTGGAATTGATCCTGGAACAAAATTTGAGGAGATTAGTGATGATTGGGCATGTCCTGAGTGTGGAGCAATTAAAGGAGACCCCGAAAATTGGAGAAAATTGGTTGAAGAATAAACTTTTTTTAATAAATATTTTTAATTTTTATAACAGAGATCTTAATGAGTTAGACATTTAAACTACATATAGAAAATGAGCATAAAATAAGATAAAACAATAATAACTGCTCCTACTGCAAGGGTTACTAGCACTGCATTCATGCCGTGTTTTTGTTTAACTTCTTCTTGTAGTAATTGTTTATTCATATTGTTGTAAGTTTTTAGGTATTTAAATTAATGTGTCATAACTTAAAGATATTGAATTTAAGTCTTTGAGTTATTTAATTTATCAATAAGTTCTAATGCCCACTCTTCCTCGCAGTATCCATTTGGAATAAGAGGATGATTATTTTCTGAAAATTCTCCATATCCGATAAGGATATCTCCTAGATGAATAATTTCATCAATTTTGTGTTTTAATTCTCTAGCCATTTGAATTGTTTTTAATTTTACAATATCCCCATTTTTAAGTCTTACAATTGGTGGTTCAATGCTATCGCATGGAGTAACTACAGTTGCTTTTCCAGGGCGCTCAAGTTTTAATTGAGTTCCTACTGCTATAAATTCGTCTAAAATTTCCATAGTTTGGGCTGAAATACTTGTACTTGCAAATCCTGAAGTCCTTGCTCTTCCATATCTAAGTCTAAATCCTCCTCTTTTCATTGGAAATGTGAATATGGGCCTTCCCGCTACTGTATCTTGCATAAACTTATAATTTGGTAAAATCTTAAGTTTAGATTCTTCTTTAGATTTTTTTTTAAGTTCATTGTCTCCTGAACTTTTAGATTTTACTTTTTTTTGTAAATCTAGAAACTCTTTTAAAAATAACCATTGCTCCATTCCAAAGTCTTTACCCCACTCTTCAATTCTCTTATTAACTTTAGGCGCTTTTTGAATAAGACACTCTCCAAGAACTAAACACATTCCTCCTCTAATTCTATTTGTAGGAATTCTTGACAAATCTTTATAATTACTCACTTCAATTTTCTCTGTAGGATCGCCTGTGAGCTCAACGGGTATTTTTTTAATTAAAAAAGCGGTCTCTTGTTCATTAGGACAGTACTGGAGCCTCACACATCTATCATTATAATCCATTAATTCTGTATGAAATCGTTTTTGCTCTATTTCATCTGGGTCATATTCTTTATAGCCCATTTTCTTTCGTACATAGTCTCCTAATAATACTACTACTGCTCCTGCAGTTCCTCCAGCAGCTCTAATTGGACCTGCAAATGACATTGCTAGATATTCATCCCCATCTCTTCTTTTTTTAATTTCAAATCCAATAAATCCTTCAAGAGGTGCTGATACAACTCCAAGTGTTAAATATGCAAATCCTACACGAACTCCTATTTCAAGTGCTTCTTTTTTATCTTTAAACGAACAAAAATCTCCTCTTGCAACTTCATATGAAATACTCATACCAACTCTCCAATCTAATTTCCCATACTCTTTTTCTAAATCTTGAATTCTCTTAGCAACACCACTTCCAAGCAATTGGGGAGCAGCTACTGAAATTAAACCCTCCACACGTTCAGAAATATCACGAGCAAGAGGCATCTCAATATCTGTAATAGAGTCAATACCTTTTTTACGTGCAGCTTTAGCAACTCTGTAGGCTCTATCAACTTTTACGTCAATATCTTGGAAGTATTTTTCAATTTTAGACATTGTATCTAATTAAAGTATGAATGAAATATTTAAATAGTTGTTGGAACATTATTTTTTCAAATCACTGTTCTTTATTTTTGAGATGATTTAATTTATGCCACCTCCAAGCACTTTGTATAATATCATCTATTGAATATGTGATTTCAAATCCTAGTTCTTGAGAAATTTTTTGAGAACTTGCAACTAGTTTTGCAGGATCACCTTTTCTTTTTTGAGCTACTTCAATATTAAAATTAACTTGTGTTATTTCTCTGCATTTATCTATAATTTCTTTTACACTATACCCTCTTCCACTTCCTACATTGTATATATGTAATCTTTGGTGAGTTTTATCCCGAATTGCTTGAAGTGCTAAATAATGTGCTTGAGCTAAATCTAATACATGAACATAATCTCTAATACACGTTCCATCATTTGTATTATATGAATTACCAAAAATATAAATTTTTTCACGAATTCCTAGAGCTGTAAAGAGTACTAATGGAATTAAATGTGTTTCTGGAGAATGTAACTCACCTACATCATATCCTGCACCTGAAGCATTAAAGTATCTTAGAATTGTGCAATTAAATTTATATGCTCTACAATATTCTTCTAATATATTTTCAACCATTAATTTACTTTTGCCATACGCATTTATTGGACCAAGAGAACTTTGTTCTGTAAGAACTTCATCTTCACACTCACCATATACTGCCGCAGTGGAGGAGAATACTAAACTGGTGACTCCAAATTCTCTCATTACTTGAAGGACATTTAATGTTCCACTTACATTGTTTACGAAATATTTTTCGGGTTCACCCACAGATTCTCCTGCTTCAATAAATGCAGCAAAATGAATGACTGCTGATATTGAGTATTTTGAAAATGCATATCTTATATGTTGAATATTTAAAATATCACCTTCTAAATATTCACAATTTACAAATTCTTTGTGTCCATTTGAAAAATTATCAAAAATAATACATTTCAATCCTTTTTCTTGTAAATATCGCACAGTATGAGACCCAATATATCCTGCACCGCCAATTATTAATATTTTTGAATTCATTTTTTATTTTTTTTATCTCTATTTGTAGAATTATTTGAGTCTATCTTATTCCCACTTTTTATTTCAAATTTTAGAAATGCAACTTCTCTTACTAATTTAGTCATTTCTTGTCTTTGGAACTCAATTATTTTATATAACTCAAATACTATAATGAAAAGTATTAAAATCCAAATAATTGCAAATGTTAACACAATATTTACAATACCTATTTGGACTTCTATAAATTCTAATATTTGTGGAAATAACGAGAGGAGAATAATAAGAATATATATTTTTAGTAAAGATATTTCATAGAGAAGATGTAGTTTTTTTTTATAAATTTTTTTATATAATAGGTATGAGATTAGAATTGTGGTACAAAAAATTATAAGAAGTTGACTAATCATACTACTTTTAGATGTTAATAATTTATAAAGTTAACTTATTTTGATTTATTGAATTTATCAACATAGAATTTATTTGTTATATTCTTAAGTTTAAAAGATTTTTAATTTTTTTTAGAGATTATTTATATTTAATGTGAATTAGTTATTTCAAAATAAATTTTATTATCATATAAAACCCGTTAAAAATATTCTGTCCATGTTCTTTTTCTAGTGAATGTTTAGAATAATGTACTTCTACAGGCACTTCCTTAACACGCAGATTATATTTATAGCACTCTCCTAAAATTTCAGAACAAAACTCAAATCTATCAAATGTAATCTGAATTGAATTAATTGCTTTTTTGTTAAGAACTTTAAAACCACTTTGAGAATCATATACGAATTCTCCAAAAAATATTCCTGTAATAAATGAACCTATCGTATTTGCAATTCTTCTTGAAATGGGCATATTAATACGGTGTTTTCCTATCATTCGTGAACCTATAATTACATCATACTTAGCTTTGTGAAGGAGCAATTTTGAAATTTCTTTGGGATTATGTTGTAAATCTGCATCAATTAATACTAAATAATCAATATTTTTTCTCTTAGCAATTTCAATAAGAGTTGAAGTAGCTCCTCCTGCCCCCCTATTTACAGGAAGTGTTATTACATCAACATGTAATTCTTGTGCAATTTTTACAGTTAAATCTGTTGAGCAATCATCCACAATTATTATATTAGAAAATCCTGCTTCTTTGATCTTAGAAATAGTTTGAGCAATGACAGGAGCTTCATTATACGCAGGAATTCCAACTAAAATTTCTTTATTTCCTATACTCATAAAAACTCAAAAATGATAATATTTATAAACTCTTCGTAATTTATTTAATCTACTAAGGCCCTCGCTTAGCTCAGTGGTAGAGCATTCGGCTGTAAAATGTTACTTTGATAGGTCTAACTTAATAAATGACTTGGATGAAAAAGAACCAGCAAATGTTTAAAATCATGCAGTACCCGAAGTGTCCCTGGTTCAAGTCCGGGAGCGGGGACTTATTTTATAGTTATAATTTAAATGTAACTATATTTCAAAATTTATTAAATAAAGCCCAAATAGTGTAGTCCGGCCTATCATGCGGCCCTGTCGAGGCCGCGACCCGAGTTCGAATCTCGGTTTGGGCGTGTTTTTCAATTAATTTGATGAGCTGTTAGCTCAGTCTGGTTAGAGCACTGGACTTTTAATCCAGGTGTCGCGGGTTCGAATCCCGTACGGCTCATTAATTAGATAGGAAATAATATTTGAGAATTTTAGCTCATATATAATTTTTTATCATAGAACAATTATGCATAATTATATCTAAAAATGGTTAACTCTACAAATTTTCTAGTCCCTCCTCACAGAAAACTTTCATCTGAGGAGGTAGTACAATTATTACGCAAATTTTCAATATCAAAAGAAAATCTTCCCAAGATCAGCTCAAAGGACCCAGCTCTTTCAATGTTTGATTTAAACACTCAAGCAGGAGATGTTGTTGAAGTAACAAGAACAAGTTTTGCTGGAAAAAAACCATATTATCGGTTGGTGGTGGCTTAAAATGAGTTTACAATTTAACAAAAATGCTTCTAAAAATAGGCTCATATTAAAATCATATTTTGAAGAAAATTCAGTAGTTGAGAGTCAAATTAAATCTTATAATTATTTTATAAGAGAAGGACTTCAAGAAATTATTATGGGTTTTGATAAATCTAACGTCCCAGAATATCTACATGAAGTTTATGATGAAGTGAATTTGAAAATTGAGGGTGTTGAGCTAGGTGCTCCTGAACATATAGAAGTTGATGGTTCTAAAACTAAACTCACTCCTCAAATTGCAAGGATGAGAGGAATTACTTATTCAGCACCACTCTCACTTAAAATATCAACTACAATAGGCTCTCAAAATGATACTTTTGAAGTTCAAATTGCTAGACTTCCTATTTTGTTGAAATCTGATTATTGTGTATTGAAAAATAAATCTTTTGAAGAATTAATTGGGTTGGGAGAAGACCCATATGAGCCAGGAGGTTATTTTATTGTAAATGGAACTGAAAAGGTGGTGGTTTTGATGGAAGATTTAGCCCTAAATAAGTTTTTTATAGAAGATATTGACTCTGAAGAACCAATTGGAAAAATGTTTTCAGAAAGAGGAGTTTACAAGAGTCTTCAAGAAATAAAATTACAAAAAGATGGAGGGTATGTATATTCTTTTGGGAACTTTAAGAATATTCCAATTTTTTTATTGATTAAATCTTTAAATATCATGAGTGATAAAGAAATTGTTCAATTATTAAATATTACTGATAGTGATGTATTGTTTCAATTATCTGAATATTCAAAATATAATACTAAAGATGAATTATACGAAATCATAGGTAAAAAATTTGGTCTTCTAGGGAATATGAAAGAAAAAGATGATAGAATTAATTTTTATTTAGATAATTTTGTACTCCCTCATGTAGGTACTTTAGAAGAAGTAAGGGGAAAAAAAGCTGAATTAATTTGTAAATTGTTTAGGAAATACTATTTAACTCTACAAGGAACTAATGATATTGATGATAAAGATAGTTCTGCAAATAAAAGAGTAAAACTTGTTGGACAATTGTTTGAGCAAATGTTTGTTGGAAATTTTCAAGAATTAATTGTGGATATTTTAACAAATTTTCAGAGAATGATAAAAAGAAATAGATTCTCTTCAATGAAAATTATCATTAGAGAACAACTACTTACTCAAAAAATTAATTCTGCTCTTGCAGTTGGAACTTGGTCTGATGGTAGAAAAGGAGTTGCTCAATATCTAAAAAGAGGTAATTATTTTGATATGCTCTCACACATTACAAGAGTAGTTTCACCTCTTTCAACGTCACAGGAGAATTTTCTAGCAAGAGAGTTACACCCAACTCAATATGGGAGATTATGTCCTGTTGAAACTCCAGAAGGTCATAGTATTGGACTTCGTAAAAATTTAGCAATTATGACTGATGTGACATTTAAGCAAGCTCTAAAAGAGAATGAAGATTTAATTGAACAAATGAAACAAATTGGAATGGAGGGATTACAATAAAATGGTAGATATTTTTGTAAATGATGTATTTAAAGGGACTTGCAGAGACGGTCACAAATTTGTTCAAGAATTTAGAGCAAAGAGGAGAAGAGGAGAAATTGGACATGAGTACAATATTTATTATAAAAAAGAATTAGATTTCGTGTATGTAGAAGGAACGCCAGGTAGAATTAGAAGGCCTTTAATAATCGTTGAAAATGGAGTTTCAAAACTTACTTCTGAAGTTTTTAAAAAATTAGATAATAAAGAAATTGGATTTAATGATTTATTGGTGAGTGAAGTTATTGAATATATTGACGCTTTAGAGGAGCATGATTGTTATGTGGCTCTGGATGAAGATGAATTAACTAGCGAACATACTCACCTGGAAATTTCATCCACTACTATTTTTGGAATTAATACTTCAACTATGCCGTTTTCAGAACATGATGAACCCTCACGTCTAATGAGAGGTCAAAAAACTGTAAAACAAGCAGTTGGAATGTATGCTCTAAATTATTTAAAAAGAAAAGAAACTGATAGACATTTAGCAATTTCACCTCAAAGACCACTGACTCAAACACATATTTATGATTTATTAGGGTTTGATTCACATCCTGCGGGTCAAAATTTAATTGTGGCAGTTATGAGTTATGAGGGGTATAATATGGACGATGGTTTGATTTTAAACCAATCTTCTATTGAAAGAGGACTTCAAAGGTCAGTATATTACAAATTACATGTAGCTTCTGAATTAAAATATCCAGGTGGAATGGAAGATAAAATTACACTTCCTAATCAAGATGTGAAAGGATATAGGCTTGAAGAAGATTACAGATTATTAGAAGGAGATGGTATCGTGTCACTTGGCTCGTATGTTACTACTGGCGATGTAATTATAGGTAAAATCTCGCCTCCTAGATTTGTAGAAGAAATTGAAGGATTTGGGCAGATGGTGAATTTAAATGTAGATTCATCAGTTGCATTAAAAGAAGATGAATACGGTATTGTATCGGCTGTTTATATAGTTGAAAATCAACCAGGGGAGAAGGAAGTAAATATTGTAATTAGAGATCCTAGAGAACCAATAGTGGGAGATAAATTTGCTTCAAGACACGGTCAAAAAGGAATTGTTGGAGCAACATTTAAACAAAGTGATATGCCTTTCACAGAAAATGGTATTGTACCCGATGCTATTTTTTCACCACATTCTATTCCTTCTCGTAAAACTGTATCTCATGTTATGGAAGTGCTCTCAGGTAAAGTTGCAGCCTTAAGAGGTGAGTATGTGGATGCGAATCCTTTTGATGGTGAAAAAGAGGTGGAATTAAGGTCTCAACTTGAATCATTTGGATTTAATTCAACAGGAACAGAAGTTATGTTTGATCCTAAAACAGGAAAGAAAATGAAAGCTGAAATTTATGTGGGATCTTTATATTACTTACGATTAAATCACCAAGTAAGCTCTAAATTACAAGCAAGAGGAACTGGACCCGTTCAGTTACTTACAAGACAGCCCGCAGAAGGAAGAATGAGAGGAGGGGGTTTAAAACTTGGAGAGATGGAGAAAGATGCTTTATTGTCTCATGGTGCTTCTCTTCTACTTAAAGAAAGGTTTTCCTCAGATCAGACTACAGCTCTAGTATGCCAGGACTGTGGGTATTTTGCAGACCCATATTTATTTAATTATAGGTCTAAGTGTCCGATTTGTAATAGTACTAAATTTAATGAAGTTGAAGTTGCATATGCGTTCAAATTATTTATGAATGAATTAAGTTCCTTAGG
This sequence comes from Candidatus Woesearchaeota archaeon, assembly GCA_047602745.1. Taxonomy (GTDB): domain Archaea; phylum Nanobdellota; class Nanobdellia; order Woesearchaeales; family UBA583; genus UBA583. The sequence goes on from JBLKOJ010000007.1 coordinate 29,244, forward strand.
AGTAAACCCTACATTTGGGGTAAGAGATAAATTCTTTGATGATGGAGTTCCTAAGAAGGTGGGTGATACAGTAATATACACCCCAACAGAAAACGAAGAAGAGGAATATAAATCTAAAGAACACAGTGTAGGAGGAGTTCAATAAAAATGAATAGATTAGATAGGGTAAAAATTACAAAAAGAATTGATTGGATTCAATACGGGATTTATTCTCCAAAAGAGATTGTAAAACAAAGTGTAGTAAAAGTAATAACTCCTGAGATTTATGATAAATATGGGTTTCCAGTAGAAGGAGGGTTGATGGATTTAAGAATGGGTGTTTTAGAACCCGGTTTAGTGTGTAAAACCGATAGCATGGGGTTCAAAGACTCGGAAGGGCACTTTGGACATTTGGAATTAGCAAGACCAATTTTAAATGTAAATTTTATTGATGAAATTTCAAATACTCTTCAGTGTACGTGTCAAGAATGTTCAAGAATTTTGCTCCCTGATGAACAAATTCCTCAAAAAGAACAGGAATTTAGAGAATATAGAAAATTATATGGTATAGACAAATTTGTAAAATATTATGCCAAATTTGCATCACAAATTAAAAAAATAAAAACTTGTCCTCATTGTGGAGCTAAACAAGAACAAATTAAACTTGATAAATCTTCAGTCTTTGTATTCACACAAGGGGAGAAGAAGAGATTATTAACTACTGAGATTAGATTTAGATTTGAAAATATTGTTGATAGTGATTTAGAAGTTTTAAATTTACACCATGTAAGACCTGAATGGATGCTCATGACAGTAATGCCAATTCCACCCGTTTCAATGCGTTCAACAATTACACTTCAAACAGGTCAAAGAAGTGAAGATGATTTAACACATAAATTAACTGATATTGTAAGAACTAATCAAAGATTACATGAGCATTTATTAGTAGGAGTTCCAGAAGCTATTATTGAAGACGTATGGGATTTGCTTCAATATCATATTTCAACATATATGGATAATACTATTTCAGGATTACCTCCTGCAAGACATAGAAATGGAGATACGTTAAAATCTATTGCAGAGAGAATTAAAGGTAAAAAAGGAATTATTAGAAATAATTTGATGGGTAAGAGAGTAAATTATTCAGCAAGAACTGTTATTTCACCAGATCCTCGATTAAAACTAAATGAGATAGGAGTTCCCGTACAAATTGCTAAAAAATTAACAATTCCTGAACCCGTTAATGAATTAAATATTGAATATCTCAAAGAATTTGTAAAAAAAGGTCCTGAAGGATATCCAGGAGCAAATTACTTAATCACTAAAACGGGAGCAAGAAAAAGTATTTCAAAAGAGATTTTAGAGATTTTACTTGAAGAAATGGAACCAGGATATATTGTTGAGAGGCATTTAATTGATGGAGATAATGTTGTATTTAATAGACAACCGTCCTTGCACAAATTATCAATGATGGGTCATGTTGCTAAAGTATTACCTATTAAAACATTTGCTATAAATCCAGGAGTATGTAAACCATACAATGCGGACTTTGATGGCGATGAGATGAATATGCATATGCCTCAAACACTTGAGGCAAGACAGGAAATTGAGCAACTGATGGATGTAAAACACCAATTAATTTCACCAGCATCAGGAGAAGCAGTAATTGGATGTGTTCAAGATAGTATTGCAGGATTATATGTATTAACTCAAGATGACTTTAAACTGAGTAAAGAAGAAGCAGTTGAATTATTATTTTCAATTAGGTATAAAGAATACTCAAGACTAAAGTTTGATAAAGAAGTTAGTGGAAAAGAGATTTTCTCAGTTATTCTGCCTGAAGATATTAGCTTTTTAGGTTCGAGTCAATATGGGGATGTAATTATTGAGGATGGAAAATTAATTGAAGGAGTAATTGATAAAAAAACAATAGGAGATGGAGGAGGAACTCTTTTAAGACAATTACATAATAATTACGGACCTAATGAAACTCTTAAAGCTGTAGGTTACATGTTTAATTTAGGAATTCAAGTTCTTAAAAAACAAGGTTTAACAGTTTCAATGGGAGATTTTGATATTCCTGAACAAATTCCTAAAGAAGTTGAAAAAATTAATGCTAGAATTTATGCAGAAATTGACAAAATTATTGAACAATATGAAAATGGAACTCTTCAAAGACTTACGGGTTTAACATTAAAACAATCTCGTGAAATTTATATTTTACAAAAATTAAACTCCATTCGTGATGAGAGTATGAAAGTAGTTAAAGAGCATTTACCAAGAGATAGTGGAATTGCTATTATGGCAGATTCGGGTGCTAAAGGAAATGCATTATCAACTATTCAGATGCATGCGGGAGTGGGTCAACAGTCCTTAAGAGGTCAGAGAATTTCAAGAGGATATAATAATAGAACTCTTTCTTGCTTTAAAGCGTATGACGCATCACCTGGGGCAAGAGGATATATTAGCTCAGCTTTGAGAATTGGATTAAAACCTCATGAAGTTTTCTTTGGAAATATTACTGGAAGAGATGGCTTAATGGATACTGCTCTGAGAACTCCTAAAACAGGATATTTATATAGAAGAATGGCATCAGCAATGCAAGATTTAATTGTAAAAACTGATTTATCAGTTCAAGATGAGAATGGAACTATAGTTCAATTTAAATATGGTGATGATGCAATTGATGTTTCAAAAACAACAGCAGGTAAGTTTGATGTAAAAGCTATCATTAAAAATACATTATATCAAAAAAATCAAGTAAAAAAATCAAAAGAGGTAAAAGTTTAACTATTTAATTAAAAATGACAGTTCAAAAATTAATTCAATCATTTATAGAAGAAAATCCAGAGTTTCCAGACTATATTCTTAAAGAAGTGGAACAAGAATTACCTGAAAAAGTAACTGACAAACAAGTTGAAAATATTCTTCAAAATGTAAAAGAAGAGTATGAAAAATCTTTAATATCACCATATGAAGCAATTGGAGTAATTACTGCGCAAAGTGTAGGGGAGAGAGCTACGCAAATGACCTTAAATACCTTTCACTTTGCAGGAGTTGCAACAGAGAGTGTGGAAGGTCTTCCAAGAATAATTGAAATTTTAGATGCAAAAAAAAACTTAGAGATGCCCTTGATGAGATTATATTTGACAAAGGGAAGTAAAGCTACAGAAGATGAAGTCAAAAAAGTAGCAATGCGAATTAAAGAAACTAAATTAGAAGAGTTTGTAAAAGAGACTAATATTGATGTTGCAAATACAAAAGTTGAGATTACATTAGACTCAAAAATTATGAAAGAGCAAAAATTAGCAAGTGAAGATATTGTAGGATTGTTAGACAAAAAAATTAAGAAATCTGCTCAATTTGAGGGAAATTTATTAGTTGTTGAACTCTCTCCTACCTCTGGACTTAAAGATTTAATGGGAGCAAAAGCTCTTGCTTTAAATTCAATAGTTCAAGGAGTTAAAGGAATTAGGGATGTAACAATTGTTAAAGAGCAAAATAATTCTGGGAATACTGAATTTGTAATAGTAACAAAAGGTTCAGCATTAAAACATGTAATGGCAATTGAAGAAATTGATAATTCTAGAATTTATTCAAATGATATTGATGTTGTCCATTCAATGTTTGGAATTGAAGCCGCAAGAAATGTGATTATTAAAGAATTAATGGATGTAGTTGAATCTCAAGGACTCTCAATTAATGAAAGACACGTTCTTTTAATTGCAGATGTAATGACGTACACAGGAGAGCCAAGAGGAATGACTAGGTATGGTATTGTAGCTGATAAAGCTAATGTTCTTACAAAAGCAAGTTTTGAAACTGCCCTTAAACATTTAAGTAAAGGAGCATTATTAAATGAAAGAAATTACTTGTCTTCAATTACTGAGAATGTGCTAACTAACCAACAAGTATATGTGGGAACAGGTTTTCCTAAAATTGCGGTAGATAAACCCGATGTTCAAGTTGTGAAAAAATAATTAATCTTTTTAGTTTTCAAAATGAGATTATTTTTCTTAAATATAATTTTTGTTTTATAATTACAACAATAGTTTTTAAATAATAATTTACAATATATATAATAAAAATGAATTTGATTTTTTTAAAATTAATTTTGAATATTAAAAATAATGTTTTTAAGAGAATTATAATAGATTTAGGTATTTTTTTGAGTGTGGTGATGGTTATCAAATGATTGAACTTATTATAATTTTATGTATTATTATAGTAATTGTAATTTTAAGTGGAATTATTTCGGGAACCGAAGCTTCAATTTTATCTCTAAGTCCCGCTAAAATTAAAGAATATTCTAAGTCAAATAAAGATAGTAAGAAAATTCAAATTAAAGCAGAACTGTTATTTTCTATTAAAGAACATTTACAATATTATATATCTGTATTAGTTATTTTAAATAATATAATTAATATAGGAGGTTCTGTTTTAATTGGGTATGTTGTAACACAATTTTTTGGAGAAATATTTTTAGGAGTAGTTACTGCTCTATTAACTCTTGCAATTATTATTTTTTCAGAAGTAATTCCTAAAATAATTGGAGAGAGAAATCCTTTAAAAGTTTCATTATTGATGACTAGATTTTTAGTAGTAACAGGTTCTGTGTTAAGATTGTTTGTAATAGTAATTGAAAAGATTGTAAGAATTTTAGTTAGACAGGAAACTAGTGAGAATGTATCTAAAGGAGAAATTCGAGAGATGGCTATATTAGGTACTCAAGAGGGAAGTTTAGATAATTATGAAGGAGAGTTGATTGATAATATTTTTGATTTAAATGAAACTAGTGTGTATGATATCATGGTGCCAAGACATAAAATTGTAACTGTTCAGCCATCCTATTCATTTGATAAAATAATTGAGTTAGTAAGAGAACACGGTTATACAAGATTTCCTGTGGAAGAAGAATTTGAAATTATTGGATATATTCATATTAAAGACTTATTTGGATATACATATAGGGCAAAAAATTTTAAAGTTAAAGATATAATGAGAAAATTAGTGTTTGTTCCAGATGTAATGAAAGTTGTAAATGTTGAAAAAAAATTAAAATCATGTAAACAACATATGTGTGCTATTGTAAATGAACATGGGGAAGTGAGTGGAATTGTAACCTTTGAAGATATTGTGGAGGAAATTTTTGGTGATATCTCTGATGAACACGATATAGAAGAAGAACAAGAGATTGTTCAAATTTCAGATTATAAGTATCAGATAATTGGAGATTGTGAAATTGGAAAGATGAATGAGGAGTTAAATTTAGATATTGATGAAGATGAAGATTTTTCAACATTAAATGGATATTTGTTATATATTCTTGAGAGGATGCCTTTACTAAAAGAAGAGATTCAAACTAAAGAAGGAGTATTTAAAATAATAAGTAAAACAAAAAAAAAAGTACTTAAAGTTGAATTTGAGAAAAAAAATTTATTACTGAAATAATTTCACCACATATTTTAATTTTATTATTTATAAATTATATAACTGGCTTTGTCCAGATCCTGTTATCTAAAAGTAGAAGTAACATTTATTAAGTGGTTTTATTAGATATTATTATGCAAAAAACAC
>JBLKOJ010000021.1:0-5047 GCA_047602745.1 Candidatus Woesearchaeota archaeon
CTCCTCCTCCTAGAAATACTAAAAACATCATCCCAAAAAATACGCTCAAAATTCTCATCATATCTAATCTTTAAAATTAACTCTTTAAAAAATTTACATACCTCATTGAAGTAGTAATTTATGTATTTTTATGTTTACTTGCTAAGAAGTCTTGTTTCAAATCTTCAGTGTAGTCAAGTATTTTAGAATATAATTCATGCATAATTTGCTCTGAAATTTCCATTTCTCTTGCTCTTTTCATTATCAAGTCCATAGTATCTAAGTCATTTTCTTGAGTGGTTAGTTCTAAATCATGTTTATATTGAGCATCAAAAATTCTTTTTTGTGTTTGAAATCTTCTTTTAAGTAATAATAAAATCTCTAAGTCGATATGCTGAGTTTGTTGTTTTAAAAATCCAAGTTGCTTCTTAACATCCATTTGTAACTAACTTTCATTAACAAAAGTATTTAAAGATTTTTCACTCATCTAAATTATGAATTTAAACTCAAATGTTAAAAAAAGTCAAATATGGGTGGATAAATATAGGCCACAAACGTTTAATGATATTATTGGCCAAAAAGAATTTGTAAGTAGAATTAAAGCATTTGTTAAGAGTAAAAATATGCCTCATTTACTCTTTGCAGGAACTCCTGGAACTGGAAAAACAACCACTGCTCTTGTCATTGCAAAAGAATTATATGGAGCAGATAAATTACAAGGAAATTTTTTAGAATTAAATGCAAGTGATGAGAGAGGAATTGATGTTATTAGAAATCAAATTAAAGAGTTTGCAAAAATGCAATCTCTTGCCCAAGTTCCCTATAAAATTATTTGTTTAGATGAAGCAGACTCACTTACAAAAGAAGCCCAACAAGCTTTAAGAAGAACAATGGAGCGATACTCTGCTACGTGTAGATTTATTCTCGCATGTAACGAGCTCTCTAAAATTATTGACCCTATACAATCGCGATGTGTCATATTTAAATTTAAAGGTCTTAAAGATGAAGACTTAAAAGAATTAATTCAAAAAATAGTCCAATTAGAAGAACTCACAATTGATGAAGATGCAATTCAAAGACTCTTAGACATTTCAAGAGGAGATGTGAGAAAATTAGAAAATACCATGCAAGCAGCAAGTGTTCTTGATAAACATTTAAATCTAAAAACTATTAATGAAGTAACTAACGCTATTGAAATTAAAGAATTAGATGAAATGATTAACTATACATTACAAGGAGAATTTAAAAAAGCACGTGATTTAATGATAAAACTCAAATCAGTATATGGACTAAGTGCTCTTGAAATACTCAAAGAAATTTACTCCACCGTTATAAATTTAGAAATTGATGAAAAAAAAATCATCAAACTTGTCGATAAAATTGGAACTGTTGAATTTAGAATTGTAGAAGGTTCAGATGAAGAACTACAACTTGAAGTACTCTTAGCAATGTTTAGTTCAATTAATTTAAACCTGAAATAAATATATACATAAATAAAATTATACAAACTAAATACATAAATAAAATGAAATACTTTTTCAAAATATCACGATTTGGGCTCATCGTTGCATCAATTCTCAAAGCTATAACAACTCTTAGAGAAAGAATTGAATCTCAAAAAGATATTAGCGAACACGATATTAAAAAAATTCTATTTTATGAACGAAAAACATTAATGTGGAATAAAACTGTAAGAAGATATCAAATCATTATAGTTGCAATGTATATTGGTTTATATATTTCATTTGCCTCTTTTTTTTTAAGTAATATCATTATTTTCTCAGATATCATTAGCTATATTACAGCTTTAGTTTCAATAACAGGAACTACAATTTTTATACTTATTCTATCAATATCACAGTATATTAAAGAAGTACATCTTCAAAGACTCCAAATAATACACTCTCATTTAATGCTAATGTGTGCTCAATACAATATTGAACCTAGTTTTATTTTAGAAGATGATGAAAACGAATATAGAGAAATGTTAGAACTCTTGGATACATTAGAACTTCAAAGAAAAAAAGAAAAACTCATAAAAAAAATACATAAAAAAACTCTAAAAAAATAAACAATAAAATAATGGATAATAACTTAATTTAACTCCTCTTCAACATGTTCAAACAATTCTAGAAATTTTTCAATTTGAATTCCTTTTTGAGTAAGAGAATAAATTGACCTATAATCTAATTTATTTGAATTTTTTGTACAAGTAAAATTTCTAATCAAATCCTCTTTTTCAAGTTCTTCTAAACGCTCCCACAAAACTTTTTGAGAAATTTTCAGTTCCTTTTTAAGCCCTGTAAATGAAATTTCTTTATTTTTTGAAATACATTTAATAATTAATAAAGACCATTTTTTACCAAGTAACTTCATTATATCTTGAACTTGACAAGAATACATATTATTTGATTTGATATCCACCGTATATAATATGTATTTGAGATATTTAAATATTTCTTTTGTTAATTTAAACATCAATAAATAAAAAAATTTTATTATTATTGATATTATTAACATTTCTATTATCATTTTTATTATCAAAAGAATTGAAAATTGAAACTTTCTTTTTTGAAACTCTCATTTATAAGTATTAAATAATATCTCATAAATACATACTACAAAAATTACAACTATTAAACAACATACGCTTAGATTTGAAACATCTAATACCTAAACTTATTAAATACTAGAAATTAACAAATAACATTTAAAAATATTAAAATGACAACAAAAAACTATACAATATTTAAATCAAATCAAAGAGGACATTTCAAATTTTCCATTCTTGAAACAAGGCACTCTTTCTCATTTGGACATTGGTATGAACCAACAAGAATGGGATTTGGAGCATTAAAAGTTCTCAATGATGATATTTTTGAACCAGGACAAGGATTTGGAATGCATCCTCACAAGAATATGGAAATTATTACAATTCCACTTGAAGGAGTCGTAAAACATGAAGACTCAACAGGCGGAACTGGATTTATAAAACCTGGACAAATTCAAGTAATGAGTGCTGGAAGTGGAGTATTACATAGTGAAGTTAATGGAGATGAAAATACTAAGCTCAAATTATTTCAAATTTGGATTGAACCTAATTCTCTTGATGTAGAACCTAAGTATGAAGAAGCACAAATTGATTATGAGAATATTAATAACTCTTCAAAATTATTAGTTTCACCCAATTCACGAGATAATTCTCTAATGATTCATCAAAATGCTTTTATTTCAATGATGCAAGTTGATAGAGAAAAATCTCACACATATATTAAATATGAATCAAACAATGGTGTGTTTGCATTACTTGTTGAAGGAGAAGTTAAAGCAAGTAGTAATGAATTTGAAAATGTATTAGTTAAAAAACGTGATTCCTTAGAATGTCAAAATTCAATTGATGAAATTTCCTTTACTGCAAAAGAGAATTCAAAAATACTCGTCATTGAAGTCCCTATGAATTTCTAATTTAATTACTAATTATAATCTTATTTTTCAATTCAAATATGAAATTAAACTTAAAACTAAACTCTAATTTAATTAAGATTTACCCGAATTAATTTTCCACTATCTGTAAGCACATACACCCCTCCTTCAAATCTCATTACATCTCTAATTCGCTCACCCTCTACATACTTTCCAACTTCTTCAAGTCCAATAATTATACTTTGAGCATCTCTTATAAAATGAAATTCTCCTAAATATTGACCTCGTAAATTTCCAAGATATAATTTATCATTAAACACATCCATTCCCGCTGGCGGAAACCCTCCTGAACCACACTCCCAGTAATGAAGAGGATTTATAATATCATCCCTTTCATGTGCAAACCCTCCAATTTCTCTTCCAAGTCCATATGTACATCCATAATGAACTAATGGCCAACCATAATTTCCACCCTCAACTAATTTATGAATCATATCTCCATCTTGTTCTCCATGGCCACTTGCAAAAATTTCATCTTCATATTGAGTAATTCCTTGAATATTTCTATGCCCATACGTATAAATTGAGTCAATAAACCCATCAACTCCAACATAAGGATTATAAGAAGGAATAGAACCATTAGTATATAATCTTATAATAGCACCAATTTCATTACTTGTATTTTGAGAAAAATGGTTCTCGCTAAAATCTTTTGAACCCCTATCTCCTGTAGTAACAAAAATATATTCATCTACAACTAATACTCTTGAACCAAAGTGTGCTCCTCCACTTACAAAAGGTTCTACAACTCGTAATACTTCAAAATTATCAATTCGTTGTTCTTCTACATTTAACTCTCCTCTTCCAACATGTAGAGCTGCTCCACCATTTCCTGATGCTGAATACGTTATATATATAAATCCTTCACTGTAATCAACATCTAATAACCCTCCTTGACCTGAACTTACAACTTGTGGAACACCTGAAATATCTATTAATTCTAGAGTTTGTAAATCAAATAACTTCAACTCTCCTCTTTTTTGAGTGATAAGCATTTGAGTTTCTTCTTCATTAATAAATACCATTCCCCAAGGATTTTGAAGAGAACTTGTAATAATTTTTTTCTGCTGAGTTTCAATGAATTCTTGACTAGAACACCCACTAATAAATATTAATGTAAATACTAATATTAACACAAATTTTAAATTCATATAATATTTAATAAATTGAATTTTATAAAAGTTTTGAAGATAATAATATTAGAATAAATGTTTGCTTAGTTGAATTTAGAAATTTAGAAATATAACGCCAAGACTTAGGATTTGAAATATTTAGCTTTGCTAAATGTTAAGAAATTTTTAATTTCTGCTAATCCTAGAAAATCTTTGATTTTCGGATTTTGAAACGAAGAATGAGTGACCACATAATGGTGAAAATCACAGAATTAAGTTTTGAGTGAAACGAGAAACGCCAAGACTGGGATTTGTGCTGAAAAATCAAACATAAGAGACACTCACCTTGTTCGTTCTTTTATATCAAAATTTCATTTTGATTATTTTTTGCACCCAAGGAACTAAAGTTCAAATCCTAGAAATGCATCGTAGAAAATCTAAATTTAGAAATATAACGCCAAGACTGGGATTTG
>JBLKOJ010000022.1:0-5021 GCA_047602745.1 Candidatus Woesearchaeota archaeon
TCAGGTAAGCAACAATTTCTACGAAATTCTTTTACACTCATCATAGATGAGAGTTTCAAATCCTTGCGGCCTCATTTCTTCAAAATTCGTTGCAAGTCTTCTCACCCTTTCAGGTAAGCAACAATTTCTACGAAATTCTTTTACACTCATCATAGATGAGAGTTTCAAATCCTTGCGGCCTCATTTTTTTAATAATTTATCTTAACAATTATTTCTGAGAAAGGATTTTTCCACACCTTTGGTACAAGAACAAAACGAAGTGAAGTGTCTACCACCTTTGGTGCAAGAACGAAACGAAGTGAAGTGTCTACCACCTTTGGTGCAAGAACGAAACGAAGTGAAGTGTCTCTCATTCTCGGACATGGCCATTTCTTCAAAAAATTTTTAAAACAATATTTATAATAACTATTTTTGTAATTTTAAAAACAAATTTAGAAAGTTTAATTAAATATACTAAAGCAAGTCAATTACGTTTTGATTCATCTAATATTATAATTTAAGAAGGATTTGATAATTTTGATGGTTCAATTCCTATTCATCCCAATTCCTCAATTATAATATTATATTACAAACAAAATTTAGCTGCAATTTTAAGTTTTAATCAAAGAGAAAGAGAGATTCATATTAATCAAATACAAAGAAAAAAAGTGAAAAAAGGATATAAACCTCTTGCAAGTTTATGATGGGAAAGAGCTTTAATAAGAAATATTTTAGGATATGGTTTAATAAGTACTATTAATCTATTAACTGCAACTTCATCAATTTTAGAATCTCTAGAGAGAGTAGTGTACAAGACTCTCAAAGACTTTTATATAGATATGATTTGCCTTTAAAAAAAAAGGATTTTCACTTAATCCTAAAAATTATTTATTTGAACTTAAAAGATGAATATTTATTAAATTGAAAGTTTTACAATATAAGAAGAGATTTTTCTCTGAAATTTTTCATTTTCGTCTCTTCCTTGTCTTCTTCTCTTATCCTGCCAATCTTCATGATGTGCTAGTAATATTTCCTCAATTCCCGCCCGAAGATCATCTAAATTTCTAATATCTGTTCTTTTAAAATCAAAAGTTAAAAAAATATCTGATTTGGGTATAGGTCGAATTCCGACATATTCTATATTGTTATCTAATGGAGGAGTTAATATTTTCAGATTAGAAGACATATCTTTTCTCATATAAGGATAACGAGAAATCTTTGTAAAAGGCATCCCGTACAATGTTTCAAACTTACCTATAAAATCTCCTGAAGGAGTAAAGTATTTCCCTTCATAATTTTGAAAAACATCAGAACCTACTCCGGTTTTATTTAAAACTCTATATTTCTTTCCTTCCTCTAATTCAAGTACTACCATTGTAAAAATATTATAAAAATTGTAATATATAAATGTTTCTACTCCTTTTAGTTATGTAATTTCATCTCTACATTAAACTCTCCTCCTTCACATCTAATATTTTGTGTATTAGTTACATTTCTCAAATCATCTAGATTTTCATCAATAAATTGTTGTAATTTTTTATCTCCATAAATTACTATTTCTTCAAGAGGTTCTTTCATTGAAATTTGTTTCTCTGCCTTGTACTTTCTCACAGCTCTTAGAGTTTCAACAAAGAAAAAGTATTGTTCTTCATCTCTTTGACTCACAAGTTCTTTATTGAATGTTGGATATGAAGTTCTATGTACTGAAACTTCCTCTTCAAATTCTTTGAAAAATCTCTGATATACACTCTCTGTAATAAAAGGCATAATTGGGCTTAATCCTCTTACAACATTATATAAAACATAATATAGAGCTTGTTGTGCTTTTTTACTCTCTTCACGTCCAAACTCTTCGGGTCTCCATAATCTCTGTTTTACAATTTCCATATAATTATCCGCAACTTCTGACGTGAAAAAACTCGTCCACAAGGATTTTGCTTTTGCATAATCATATTTTTCAAATGCCTCTTGTGCTTCTTGAATTGTCTGTTGTGCTAAAGAAATTATAGCCCTATCAACTCCTCTTAAATCACTACTATTAAACTCCCTATCCTCCTTTTTGAAATCCTCTAAGAGCATACTTGCAAATTTAATAGAATTATACATTTTATTTGCAACTCCAAGTCCTGTTTTAACCTCTTTTTCTTGAAACGGAGCATCATAACCTAGTTTATTAGAAGCTGCTGCAAAACGTAAAGCATCATTTGAAAATTTAGATACGATATCTAATGGGTCAATTCCATTCCCTTTACTCTTACTCATCTTGGAACCATCGGGTGCTAGAACCCAACCCGAAATAGCTACATTATTAAATGGATTTTTTTCATAAATTAAATTATTTTTAGCCATTGTATAAAATAACCAAAAATTGATAATATCGTGTCCTTGTGGTCTTAAATCCATTGGAAAATGTTTCTTCATTCCATCTTCTATCAAATTTAAACTTAGTTGGGGAGTTGAAGCCGAAGTAAACCAAGTGTCAAATACATCCTCCTCTGCTTTATAATCTTCTGGGCTAAACCCTTCTTCACATAATTCTTGAGGAATTGGAGTTGCTGTTGGATCAAGTGGGAGCATATCTTTAGTTGGATATACTATCGCATTTGTTTTAGTATTAATCCACGCAGGAATTGGAACTCCAAAATGTCTTTGCCTTGAAAATCCCCAGTCCCAATTAAGTCCTTTAATCCAGTTATCAATTCTTGACTTCATAAACTCAGGAGTCCACTTAAATGTTTGAGCAAACTCAAAGAACATCTCTTTTTTATCTAAATATTTTACAAACCACTGCTCACTTGCAATATATTCAACTGGAACGCCTGAACGCTCACCTACATTTACGATTTGAGTAATACTTTCTTGTCCAATTAATGCTCCTAATTCTTTAAGTTTTCTCATTGCAGTAAATCTTCCTTCTTCACTTGCAATTAGTCCTTTAAATTCATCTCCACATAATTCATTAAGAGTTCCATCTTTATTCATAATCTCATAAATTTTCATTCCGGGATGTCTTTTAATATATTCAATATCTTCAAGTCCACCAAATGAACAAAAATATGCACTTCCAGTTCCTAAATCTGCTTTAATTGATTGGTCATGCGTAATTTCAATCTCACGATTAATAAGAGGAATAATAACACTCTCACCAATTAAGTTTTTACCTTTTAGCGTTTCAATTACTTCAAACTCAATATTAAATACTGATAATTTCTCTTCAAATGTTTTAGCTCCAAAAATCCAATGCTCTTCTTGTCCATTTACATCAACTTTAAGTTTAACATATTCTCCAACGTCTTCTATACTAAACCCATGACATGCAAAAATCATCTCAGGCCTTGTTGTTGCATAAATAATGTAGGTGTGATCAGAATTTACAATTTTTGCTTTAATGTAATTCATCTTAGATTTTACTTCTTTGTCTTCTAATTCAGCTTGGGCAATAGTTGTTTGAAATACTCTATCCCATGGAATTGGACCTTTTCTTCTCTCAATTAATCCTTTTTGAGCAAGTTCTAAAAAACTCATTTGTGAAACTTTTTGAGAATATGGTGAAATAGTTGAATATCCTAAATTCTCAAAATCACAGGAAATTCCTAAATTTTTCCAATCTTGAACAAATTGAGGCCTTGTTTTCTCAATATAGTCCATTGTAATTTTTACAGCTTCTTCACGACTAACTTTTCTTAAATCAATATTTTTTTCTTTTTGTACAATTTTCTCAGTTGCAAGTCCGTTATCATCAGTTCCAAATGGATAAAATACTTCAAACCCATTCATTCTCTTATACCGAGCAATAAAATCAGTTTGAGCATATGAAAATGCGTGTCCAATATGCATTCTCCCTGACATTGTAGGAGGAGGAGTATCAATTGAGAAGACGACTTTTGAACTTGAAGGATTAAATTTGTAAATTTCTTGTGAATTCCAAAAATTCATAATTTCTTGTTCTTGTTCATGTGCGTTATACTTTTGTTCAAATTTTTCTTGTTTTGACATTTTTCATCTCATAATTGATACAATGGTATCTACTAATTTTTATAATCAAGTATTTAAATAATTTATGGAATAATTTTTATTTATTCAACCTTAATATTTAATCTCTCAAGTAAACCTTGTATATAAATTTCAGACATTTTAAATTTACCTTCTTTTAGTTTATTGTTAGCCAAACTGTAATCTAATTCAAAATCAGTAACATCTTGTCCTTTCTCTTTTAATTCTTTAAGTTCTAGTTTAATAAGTTTCAATTTATCTGTATAGTTATTATACAAATCTAGTTCCTCATCTGATAATTTATGAGGATTATGAAGAGGTGGTCTAAAATTAATAAACCACGGTTTACCATTATTATACCTAGGATTTTGAACCATAGCTACTCCTAAACCTTGTCTTGCAATTCTCCTTCCATAATCAATTCCATATTTTTGTTGAGCTTTTTTAATATCATCTAAATTTTTAGTATTTAATTGAACTTCAGTTAGAACATTTCCACCAATAGCTTCTTTAAAGTCACTACTAACTTGACTAGCCATTAATAAACCAATTCCCCACTTTCTAAATTCACGAGCACCTTTTGTAAGTGCTGCATATCCTTTTCCTTCACAACTAGAATCTAATAGTCTATGAACTTCATCAAATACACATAACAACCTTAAATCTGGACTTTCTTCCCAACCTTTTCTAAAAATTGAATTTATTATTTTTTCAGTTACATCATCATAGTCCTGAGTACTTAAATGAGCTAAATTAAAAACAGTAATTTCACCCGGATTTAAATACTCCTCAAAATTAATCTCAAAATTTTTATCTTTAGGAGTGAAAATTAAACCCTTATAACTTCTTGCATCCTCAGGACTCAAACCGAACTTTGAATAAACTTTAAAAATATTTTTATCTCTAAGAGCTGATAAAAATCCTGTCCATTGACTAGTAGGATCAAATACTACAACTGGAATCTTATTATTTAAAGCTTCTTCAGCAATAATACTTGAACTTACACTTTTTCCACTTCCCGTACTTCCTGCAACTAAAGCATGAGTATT
>JBLKOJ010000008.1:0-33903 GCA_047602745.1 Candidatus Woesearchaeota archaeon
GTCTTCATTTAAAGTCTCCCACGCCTTATCTCTATCTCTATTAAATCCTTCTCTAGGGTCTTCCTCAAATTTCTCTTTAAAATTTTCTCTCCATTCTCTATCTTCTCTTTCTTGAGGAGTTTCCAAAAGGCCCCCGTTCATCGAGCCTGGCTCGGTGTCAGACCCCCATATATTATCTGTGTGTAATAATAAACCTACTATACATACCAACAATAATAATTTTATTTTAAATCTCATAACTCTAGTTTAAGTAGTAATTATTTAAATTTTATTTATAACTTTGAGTAGTATCTAAATATACATTCTATTCTTTTCACACAAAAACCTTATAAATTAGACTTATACTTTTATATGTATGAAAGATAAAGAATTAACTATAGGTGATTTACCTGGAGTTGGACCCTCAACAGCAGAAAAACTTGAAGCTGCAGGGATTGATACTCTTTTAGCAGTTGCAGTATCTTCAATTGGAATTTTAACTAATGAGGCGGGTGTAAGTGAGAGTGTTGCAAGAAAAATGATTCAAGCAGCAAGAGATATGCTTGATATGGGATTTGATACAGCAGATGAAATTTTAAAAAAAAGACAAGATGTAAATAAGATAAAAACTGGAAGTATCGGCTTTGATGAAGTTATGGGAGGAGGTTTTGAAACAGGTGCAATTACTGAATGTTATGGAGAATTTGGGTCTGGAAAAACACAAGTGGGACATCAATTAGCTGTAAATGTCCAACTACCAAAAGAACAAGGAGGACTAGGAGGTAAGGTAATTTATGTTGATACTGAAAATACATTTAGACCTGAGAGAATTTTACAAATGGCTCAAAAAGTAGGCCTTGATGAAGAACAAGTTTTAAAAAATATTAAAGTAGCAAGAGCATATAATTCAGACCACCAAATGTTACTTGCAGAAAAAGCTGAAGATTTATTAAAAACAGGAGAATATAATTTAATGATTGTAGACTCATTAACAGCACATTTTAGAGCTGAATTTATCGGAAGAGGAACATTAAGTGAGAGACAACAAAAACTCAATAAACATATGCACACACTATTAAAACTTGCTGATATGTATAATTGTTGTGTAATGGTGACTAATCAAGTAATGGCAAAACCAAATGTTATGTTTGGAGACCCAACTCAAGCAATTGGAGGTCACATTGTAGGACACTCCTCCACATTTAGAATTTACTTAAGAAAAGGAAAAAAAGGAAGCAGAGTTGCAAAATTAGTAGATAGTCCAAATTTACCCGAAAATGAATGTATGTTCTTTGTAAATACTTCAGGACTAGATGATAAAGAGGAGTAAAAAAATCTTTAAGTTTTTCAAAGAAAAACTTGATTTTATTTTAGTTATTAAAAATGTCAAGACAAGTAAGTATAATTTTAATTGATGAATTTAATAAAATTCTTCTTCAGCACAGAGATAATATTCCTGAAATTTGGAATCCAGGTGCTTGGAGTTTATTTGGTGGAGGAGTTGAAGAAGGTGAGACTTTTGAAGAAGCTCTTATTCGAGAAACTAAAGAAGAACTAAATTATGATTTGAAGAATTTTGAATTCATTGAAGAATATACTCATGAATCTCCTGTTATTGTTAAACTATATATTTCAAGAATTAAAAATATTGAAAAAGAATCTCTTAAACTCTTAGAAGGAGATGATTGGGGTTGGTTTAGTTTAGAAGAAACTCAAAAGCTAGATTTTGGAGTCGGAGATATGTTTTGGAAATGGGTAAAAGATTCATTGGAGGAGAAACTAGGAGCAAATGAATATTAAACAATCAATTTAATTAACAACAGAACTTTTAGAAGAATTACTAGAACAAAAAGAGGGAACAGAGTTTAGACTTTTTAATTCAATCCTACAAAGAAGAAGATTTAAAAGATTTATTTGAACTTTTGAGAATTTATTGGAGTAAGAAGAAGGAGCATAAAGTAGGAGTTTTAGGATTATATGTTAAATTAGTTAGAGTCTAAGTAATACACAACTTTATAAATTTTTAAAATATAACTAACATATGGAAACACTAGAATCTTTATCTAAAAAAGTTGAGAAATTAGAGCGTAAAGTAGAAAATTCAAAACCTTATTATAATTCCAAGATTGTTGATTCTAAAGGATTCTCTCGTTTAGAAGAGTCATCAGATAAACTTGTTAGTCAAATTGATTATAAATTAGAAATGATAGAAAAACAACTTTTAGAATTAAGACAAGTTATTGATGAAGAAAGAGATTTAGATTCAAGAGAAATTTTATTAAATGAGGAGTCTATGAAAAAATTTAATTCTAGTAAAGAAGATATTGAAAAAAATAATGTTGAGAAGATTTCAAAGTTTGATAAATTATTAAAATGAAGTGGAATATTTATAAAACTAAAACATTTTCAAAAGATATTAAAAAATATTTAAAAAGTAAAGATATTTTAATACAACTTGAAAAAATTTTCTTACAATTAGAAATTGAGCCTAGAACAGTTGGAAAAATATTGTCAGGAGTTCTTCACCCTTCAAGAAGTGTTAGAGTAAATTCATATTTGAGATTAATATTTTTAGTTGATGAAAAAGAAGAAAGTGTTTATTTACAATTTATTGATAATAGAGATAAAGTATACAAAAAATAAAAGTTTAGTGATTAATTAATATTATAAATGCCTAGCATTTGGTATCTATTATGATGTGGCAAGATATTGTTATTGCACTAGCAAACACAATTTTTATCTTCTCTTTAGCTGAACAAATATATGAAATTTTGAAGGTTAAGAGTTCATCTTTGAGTTTAATTAATACATTTACATTAGGAGTTGGACTTAGTGCTATTTCAGTTGCGATGTTTACACTTGATTTGTATTTTTCAAGTTTTGTCACAGGAATGAATGCATTGTTGTGGTTTGTAATTGGAGTGTTAACAGTAAAATATAGAAAATAGTATTTAGACAGAATTTTACATTTTCCTAAAATAAATAAAAATATTACGTTTTTGATAAAAATTAGTTAAATTTATAAATTCTAATAGCATACCATTACCATGGTTAGTAAAAAAGATTCAAAAATTGTATTAAATGTAGCTGAAACTACACATGAAGATATTGGAACAAGTAGAGTGAGGATTGATTCTAAATCAATGTTTGAACTAGGACTCAATGATGGAGATTATGTATTAATTCAAGGAAGTAATAAAGTTCTTGCACGAGTTTATAGAGTTGAGAGTCAAGATGAAAATTTAGGAATTATTAGAATGGACTCTTCTTTGAGAAGTAATGCAAAGACAAGTTTAGGAGATGAAGTTCATGTTGAAAAAGTAGAAGTGGTTGAAGCAAAAACTATTGAGATTGCTCCCACACAAGAAGTGAGATTTAGTGGTGACCCTACTGAGATTTTTAAAAATAAATTACTTGCAAAACCAATTTTGAAAGGAAATGTGATTAACTTTAACATCATGGGTTCAACACTGCATTATGTTGTTACTAAAACAACTCCCAAAGGATATGTAAGGGTAACTGCTAATACAGTATTAAAAGTAAGTGATAAAGTTTCAAATCCTAAAGATATTAAAGTTCCAAGTATCACGTATGATGAGATTGGAGGATTAAAAGAGGAGGTAAGTGCTATTCGTGAGATGATTGAAATTCCTATGAAACATCCAGAAGTGTTTGAGAGAATTGGTATTTCTCCTCCAAAAGGAGTATTATTACATGGCCCTCCTGGAACAGGTAAAACATTACTGGCAAAAGCACTTGCAAATGAGTTAGATGCTCATTTTATTACTATTAATGGGCCTGAGATTATGTCTAAATTTTATGGGGAGAGTGAAAAGCAACTTAGAGAAATTTTTGAAGATGCTGAGAAGAATGCTCCTGCAATTGTATTTTTAGACGAGATAGATAGTATTGCACCAAATAGAAATGAAACTCAAGGAGAAGCTGAGAGAAGGGTTGTTGCACAATTATTAACATTAATGGATGGACTTAAAGGAAGAGGAAATGTGGTGGTAATTGCAGCAACAAATAGACCTAATTCAATTGATCCTGCTCTTAGAAGACCTGGAAGATTTGATAGAGAAATTCCAATTAATCCTCCTTCACGTGAGGGGAGAAAAGAGATTTTAGAAGTACACACCAGAGGAATGCCTTTAAGTGAAGGCGTAAATTTAGAAGCTGTTGCAAATCAAACACATGGATTTACAGGTGCAGATTTAGAAGTATTAACAAAAGAAGCAGCTATGAAGGCATTAAAAAAATATTTACCTGATTTAGTAAAATTTGAAGGAACTGTTCCAACAAATGTGCTTGAAACTATTAAAGTGACTCAACAACATTTTGAAGAAGCTCTGCATCATGTTGAACCTTCTGCGATGAGAGAAGTGTTAATTCAAAAACCTAATGTGAAATGGAGTGATATTGGTGGACTTGATGAAGCAAAACGAGCATTATACGAAGAAGTGGAGATGCCTCTTAAAGAACCAGAAGCATTTAAAGAAGCAGGAATTAAAGCTCCAAAAGGAGTATTACTTACCGGGCCTCCTGGAACAGGAAAGACACTACTTGCAAAAGCAGTTGCAAGTGAGTGTGAAGCAAATTTTATTTCAGTTAAAGGTCCTGAATTAGTTTCAAAATGGGTGGGAGAGAGTGAAAAAGCGATTCGAGAGATGTTTAAAAAAGCAAAACAAGTTGCACCTAGTGTAATTTTCTTTGATGAGTTTGATAGTATTGCAAGTGTAAGAGGAGCAAGTATGAATGGGGTGAATGATAAAATAGTTAATCAATTACTTACAGAGTTAGATGGAGTGGAGGAGTTAAGTGGTGTGAGTGTTATTGCTGCAACAAATAGAGTTGATTTAATTGATGAAGCACTTAAACGACCTGGAAGATTAGATAGTATTATTGAAATTGGACTGCCTGATGGGAAGACTCGAGAGGAGATTTTCAAAATTCATACAAAACACATGCCATTGAGCAAAAATGTTAATATTAAAGAGTTAGCAAAATCTGTTGGAAGTGTTTCAGGTGCTGTGATTGAAGGAGTATGTCAAAGAGCAGGACTTCTAGCTTTAAGAAGAAAGAAGAAAGAGCAAGCATCTTCTGTTGAGATTAGAAAGGAGGATTTTGAAAATGCAATTAAGGAGATTCTAAAGAAGGATTCGAAGGAGAAGGGGAGTGAGGGGAAGGAATAGAAGGGGGAGGAGAGATTTAAGATTCAATCCCGTTTCTTAAACATTTATCTTTTCCTTAAGTATATTTTAAAAAATCTCTTTTCACATCATTTGGTAAACGAGGAGTGAAAAATTTTTTACAATTATAACTACTAGAATTGAATCTCTCTTATTTTGCTCGTAATGATACTTTTAAAGTATTTAAGTTCATATTCAATCTTATCTAGTCCATTATTTTGAAAATTAATATAATTATTTGAAGCAGTTTTATAATATCTAATATCAGTATAATTATATTTTTCTGTAATGTATAAAATATTTTGAATTTTAATTTTTTAAATGTTAGTTTTTTAAATGTTAGTTTTTTTAATTAAATCTTCTATATTATGTCTTATTTCTTTGGTTTGTTTACTATCTACTTTTAAATTATTTTCTAAGGCATATATAATTTTTAAATATCTTTCAATTGAAATTAACAGATGTTCAATTCCTTGAAAATATAGACCAAATGAATTTAATAATCTAAAACTTAAATATTCTTTATCTGCTTGTCTAATTGCTTTAGAAAACATATCAAAATCTTCATCTTTATTAATTTCTCTCATAAATTGTTTATAATTTATGCACATATTTAAATCTTTCTATTTTAAAATATTGAAAAATAAGAAAATCTATACTTCTTTTAGTAATTCTACGATTAAATACTCTCTTCCATTAAGAGTATTATCTGTTGTTTTTGAAATTTT
Organism: Candidatus Woesearchaeota archaeon; assembly: GCA_047602745.1. Classification (GTDB taxonomy): domain Archaea; phylum Nanobdellota; class Nanobdellia; order Woesearchaeales; family UBA583; genus UBA583. Next base: position 5,897 of record JBLKOJ010000008.1, read on the forward strand.
AACAAACTTGAAGTATTCTAATTCTTTACAATTATTTAAAATTGAAGAATAATTAGTATTTACTTTTTTTTCTAATTTTTTGATACTAATTATTTTTTCTTTTTTTAAAATATTGAGAATTTCAACTTAATTTCAAGAGGAGTTCTCTTTTTCATACCATTTTATCGTAATATTTATATATATTGAGATGTCATAATATTGTAACAAGTAAAAATGACTAATGAAAATAATCAAAAACAAGAAGAAGTAAAAGTGAAAAAGCCTTGGTATACAAGATGGTGGGGAATTTTAATAATTTTATTTGGTTTTTTTATATTATATGACATACTTATTTATAATAGTGAAATAGGTCAACAAGTTAGAGAAACTGAGTTATACAAAGAACAAATTACAGCCATAGATGAAGAGTTAGAAAAGTGGGAAATTAATTCTAGAAATTTATTTCAAGGAGATGTAAGTAATTTATTTCCTTTAAGAGAACAAGTTGATACTAGATATCAAATGAGAGATATTGAAGATATTGAGATAAATTCAACTTTTAGAAATGTTGAAGTAAATAATTTAGTTCAAGCACAAAAAAGGGAGTTAGTAATTGCTTCTTCCTCTCCAACTTTTATTTTTATTGATATATTAAAATTTGAAAATCAAAATGATGCAAGAAATCTTTTTGAAGAAATAACTAATAATATTAAAAATAGGGGTGGTTATACCGAACAAAGTACAAGAGGAATTAATGCTGAATGTTTTGCTTATGAAACAGGAGAATTACTAACAGGGTATACAAGAGAAGTAATTTGTCACAAACAAAATGTCTTTTTTTCTACAAATATGTTTACATATAGTATTACTGAGAGAAGTAATTATAGAGATGTAGCCACAGTTATTGCAAACAGAATTAGTGGTTAATTTAAAATGAACTCTATTTTGGACGATTGTAAACTTTCTCCTACTTTAGCTGATAATGAAAATATTTTCTTTTCAACATATATCTCATTAGGAAACTCTATTAGAAGTAATATAATTATAATATTGACAAATTTTAACTTATTTGTTAGACATAGAAAAGGAATTAATGTAGAAGAAAAATTTAATGAATTATCTAATTTAGATGTTAAATTATCAAATATAAGTAAAATTAGAATCTCTGGTTCAATAATTAAGAAAATAGAAATTGAAACATTAGATAATAATATAATATCCTTAGAAAATGGAAGTACTGATTTTCAAGAATTAATTTCTAAAATAGTTGAAATAGAGCATTTACAACAATCAGATTGGGGAGAAGAGACTAACGCAACTCAAATCACTAAAAATTCATTGGGAGCTACCTCAGGGATATTTGGATTTTTAATAGGAATTTTTGGATTTTTAATAGGATTATTATTTGTATTTGTAGGTTTTTTATTTACACTTACAATTATTGGAGCTTTATTTGGAATACCAATGATTTTAGTTGGACTTTCTATTTTAACAGGAACAGGATTTATCTCAGGAGGATTATTTAAAGGTTCTTCATATTTATTTAATAAGAATGAAGAATGGATAAGAAGATAAATTATTTTATTTATTAGTCAAACTCTAGTTCTTCATATTTCTTTAAAGTCTTTTTATCGTGATTATATGCTTCATCATGAGATACATAATCAACAAAGTGAACAACATCCTCTTTATCAAAAAATAATATAACATAAGAATTATTTACATGGACTCGTTTGAATTTACTTAAATTATGTTTGAGATTTTTATAATAATTTAAATCTTGAGAGTTCAAAATTTCATTTCTTTTATTAATTAAGTTTCTAGCTTCTTGACCTTTTAATTTCTTTGTAGCTTTAATAAATAATTTACTATATTTTCTCGCTCTCATTTCTATTTACAAATTTGCTCTTTTTTCTAACTCTTTTTCATATGATTGAGCTTCATCTTCACTAACAAATGTTTGTGCTTCTTTTGAATGTAATCTTTGTAAATATGCTACATTTAAATTGTCTTCTTCATAAATTTTCTCTCTAACAGCTTCTCGTATAAATTCTTGAATATTCAAAAAGCCTTTTGATTTAGCATGATTTCTTACTTTTTCTAAAAATTCATCATCGAAGCGTAAGTTTATTTGAGTTGTCATACTATTTTAAAATATTTTAAAATATTTAAATTTTTGTATTAATTAACTAAGTATCTATATTTTTTTGAAAAATGGAATTTCAAAAGAAATATATATCTATTCCATCCTCTTAATGACCTCAAAGAGTTCATCAAAAGAGTTGGGGATAACTTCCATATCAAAGAGATATTTTTTGCTCTCCTCTTCAAAACTTTCTTTAAAATGATTTCGCAACACATATTCAAACTTTAGAATTTCATTTTTCAAATTAATTGATTCATCATTAAAATCTTGATATACATTAAGTAGCATATAAATATCAACTAAATCTTTATTTAATTCATCAATTCTATCTTCTTTAATTCTATCTCTAATTTTAATTAACTTATTATTTAAGAAATCACAAATAGATAAACTATTCACTTTCAAATCTAGTTGAAAATCTCTGTATTGGATAACTTCAGAATTATAATCACACTCAACTTGATATTCAATAAAAAAATCATCTTGCAAATGAGTTGTAATTATATCATTTTTTAAAATAGTATATCCTGCAGGATGACCCTCACTAATTAATTGAGTATTTAACTTCTCCAACTGTTGTTTCAACTTACTTAAATATTCAACCCCTCCAAATACATCTTCAAGATAGTTAAGATCATCACATCCTTCAACATATAAATTAATATCTTTACTAAATTGATATGGATTTTTGAATAATAATCTATTAATTGCAGTTTCTCCTACAAATTGAAATACTCTATCAGATTCATTTAATGTATTAAATATTGGTCTTAATATGTTAGTTTGTTCTTCATACAATTTTTTTAGTTGATTTTTCTCATCCATTTTAACTTAATTTATTTTAATTCAATTCCTAATGGTTGTAATTTTTTCATTAACTTATACTTTTTCTTCCCAAGTAAGGTTTTTGTTTGAAAAGAACTTAGTTGTTTAAACTGAGGAAATTTATTATCTAAAAATGCATAGATTAGAACAAATTGTTTTTTTAGAAGTGAGATTGTATGAAAATTAGAATTATTAACATAAATGATAGTATCATTTCCTTTTTTTTCAATATATTCTTCTTTAGAAGACAATACAATATAATTTTTACCAATTCCTCCTGAAATTGAGGGAAGAACTATCTCATTTTTATTCATATGATTTTTAGTAGTTAAAAATTTATAAACCTACTCTTTAAAAAATTATATAAATTTAGAAGATATGAGGTAATTATGAAGATTTCAATTAGAGAATTTCAAGAAGGAGATGAAGAATGCATTTCAAAATTACATAATAGAGCAGTAAGAGCAATCTCCAACTTAACATTAGAGGAAATTGAAGAGTGGTCTTCAATAAGAGATGATTATACTCAATTAAAAGAAAGTTTATTAGAATCGTTTTCATATGTTGCTTTAAATATAAATAATCAAATAGTTGGATTTTCAGATTTTATGATAAATCAAGGGGATGGACTCCCTAGAATTTTAAGATTATATGTTGATCCTCCATTTCAAAAATCAGGAATTGGAAAACAACTTTTACTAGTGATGGAAAATAGAGCTAAACAACTAGGTTTTCATAGAATTATACTTGAAACTTCTAAAATTGCACAAGGATTTTATTTAGCAAGGGGTTATGTGAAAATTGGTGAAAAAGAAGTTTTTGGAAGAATGGAGTGGGTAATGCACAAAGATTTATAATTATTAAAATCATACACAGTATATGAAAGTAAATTCTATTACAACTTCAAAAGAAGAGTATGAAAGAGTAAAAGCTTTGGAAAAAATTGAGTGGGAAATTGTAGGAGAATTTAAACAAGCATTAAATTATTTAAAAAAAGGAAAATTTATTGAATGCTAACCTTTTTATTGATAAAATTATTCAAATTATACGTAAATTGTTTAAATTTTTTTAATAAAATATTTCCAACTAAATCTTAATTCTTCATATTTTTCAGAGTCTTTTTACAGTAATTATATGCTTTATTATAAGAGACATAATCAACAAAGTGAACTACATTTTTTTTAGAAGACTCTGTAAAAGTTGCAGAATTTTTTAATATTTTTAAATTTGATATATCAAACATAATATGTTTTATAAATCTTAAACTTTTAAATATTGTAAATAACAACTCTTTTTAATTCAAGTTTATTTTCATAGTTAGATTATGTCATCTCCTAGCACCATACAAATTGAGAGAATTGAAGTTTCAAAAGACTCAACTATAAAGCTTATTTTTAAAGAGAGGTTTCATTGTGTTCTTATTCCTCTTAAAAACAATAAAACTACTCTGTGTATTTCATCACAAGTGGGGTGTGCTATGGGATGTGAGTTTTGTTTGACTGCTAAAATGGGTTTTATTAGAAATTTAAGTAAAGAAGAAATTATAGCTCAATTTGAAGAATCACTGAACTATCTTAAAAAATATTCAAAGCAATACTCAGAAGAATCTCAATTATATGCTCATCAATATATTACTTCGATTGTATTTATGGGAATGGGAGAACCGTTTAACAATTATAAAAACGTGATTTCATCAATTCAATATTTAAACAAAGAATATTCTTATCCATACAAGAAAATTACTATATCAACTTCTGGAATTTTGCCTAAAATGAAAGAGTATGTTCAAACTAAATTCTCATCACACTTAGCAATTTCATTTCATAGTGCTATTCAAGAGAAGAGAGATATTTTAATGCCTTATTTGAAACCATTTCCAATACATGAGTTAGTTGATGTGTGTAATGAATATTCAAGACAACGAAAAGCTGGAATAATGATTGAATATATTATGATTGAAAATTTTACTGATTTGGAAGAAGATTTACAGGCACTCTTAGAAATTGAGTTGGAGAAAAATACATACATAAATTTAATTCCTTTAAATGGTTCAATGACTATTCATGAAAAAGAGTATTATGCTTCTTCTATGAAGAGATGTGAAGAGTTTAAAAATGCTCTAAGACAAAAAGGGTATAAATGCTTTATTAGATATAATATGGGAGAAGATATTGAAGCAGCTTGTGGAATGCTTGGTGAAGGAAGAGAATAGTAATATAAAATAATTATTAAAAAATTACATTCCAAATGGATATTTCTTGAAATCAAATTCTCCTTCTTCTCTTATCTTTTTATATGCTTTTACGTAATGAGTGAAGATACTTAGTTCATACCAAATTCTCTCACGAATGCTTGTATCTCTATCATCAATTGGTTCTTCTTTATTGAGAACATCTCCTACATTTCTCACAATAATGTGTGAAGGTAAATACGAGATATAATTATTTTTATAACTACTCATTCTCAATTCACTAATTGGATATGCACCATTAATCCCTGCACTTACACTTACAATTAGAGCAGGTTTATGTGCAAGTTCTTGTCCATCACAAAGTAAAAAAAAATTCTTTAAACCTGAAGGAACCATTCCTCCCCACTCAGGACTAATAATAATAAATCCATCACAAGATTTAAGTTCATCAGAATATGGTTTCCACATTTTTTGCATCTCACTTCCAGGTTTCCATTTTTCTTCACTCCACAGCATAAGAGGATTGTTCCCTAAATTAAGTGTATACAAAGAAGCAGTATTTGAATATAATTTGTGTAATTGTATTTCAATATATGCTCCTACTTTACTTGATTGAGATTCATTTCTATGACTTCCAATAATTATTCCTATTTTCATGTACATATAGTTAAGAAAATGATTTTTAAAAAAGTATGTAACTAAGAATTGACAGACTAGTCTCTAAGGTGATTATGGATATCTAGTTTTAATTTGTGATATTTAATTGTAAGGGGGGAGTGATGTGCTTCAAATTCATGTGGATTTGAGTTCTCTTTTTTTCTTAATTGTTTAATATATTCTTTATCTTTTTCATTAATTTTTTCAAGAGCTGCACTAAATCCAGCAGGTGCAATATGTTTTGTATGAATTTTTAAAAATTCAAGTGTTTGGTTGTAATTAATTTGACTCATTTCTCTTAGTGTCCAACCAATTCCTTTTTGCACATAATAATTTTCATCAACCAATAATTTCTCAACTAAAGGAAGTGTCATTTCAAGAGGAAGGGGGTCTTTACAACTTTTAGCATAATAGTATAAAGATGTTATGGAGAGTCTTCTATGCCAAGGAGATGAAAAATTATTAAATTGTCGTAAATCTTTGAAAAATATTCTGTTATTACTTAATATTTTATTATATATTGATGAGAGTTGATCGCTATGCCACCAATTTTCAATACTATTTGCCCAATTGAGAAGAATTTTTTTTTGTTGAATTAAAATTTCAATATTAATTTTATCAACTTCATATAATGCCCAAGTAACAATTTCACTAATTTGAGAATGTAATATAATGGAGTTGAGAAATTCAATTTTAGAAATATCATTGAGTTCTAAATAAGGTTCGTACACAAATGATTTTATGTCTTGAGCTCTATAACATAAAAGTACATATCTTGTCTGTTGATAATCTTTTGAGGAACAATCTTTAAGACTTGTAGTTGTAATTGATTTAAACTCTTCTTCAAAATGTTCAAGTGAAATATTCATATTATATTTTTAAAGAGAATTTTTAAAATAGTTATGTGTTCTTAGTTAGGAGTATATTTTATAAATTAAAAGTTAGTAAAATACGTATGAATACAAATACTCAAAAAATACAAAAAGCAATTACTATTGCATACAAAGAACATGAAGGTCAGTATAGAAAAGGAACTCAAACACCTTATATTGTACATTTGTTAGATGTAAGTTCAATTCTAATGTATGAAGAAGATTTAAATGAAAATGTAATTTGTGCAGGAATGTTACATGATACTCTTGAAGATACTTATTATTCAAAAGAACAACTCAAAGAGGACTTTGGAGATGAAGTATATACATTAGTTTTATTTTGCACAGAAGAAGGAAATTCAGTTGGTACTTCTAAAGAACAAGAAATTAGGAGTTGGAAGATAAGAAAAGAGAAATCACTTGAAAAATTAACACAAGGAGCTAAAGAAGAGGAACTGTTAGTATTTTTAGCAGATAAACTCTCAAATATAAAATCTATGTATGAGGAGAAGTTAATAGTAGGAGATGATATGTGGAATAAATTTAATGCTTCATATGAAGAGATTAAGTGGTATTATATACAAATTTTAGAACTCACACAAGATGCTCTTAGCAAGAGAAGGGTTCACCAATTATATTCACACTACGTAGGAGAAGTATTTTCAATTTAACTTTTATTATTTTTGTTATTTTCTATTATCTGTAAATATAATATTATCTCGGTGGACAGAAAGAAACCCACTCTTATGCATATATCTACATAAATATATCCCTGATTTGTTACTATCTTTTACTATTAGAACAGATGTAAGTTCATTATTTATCATCACTAGTACCATTACAACAATAAGACAAGACTGTTTATAAATAATAATTAGATGATGAATAGAAAAATTAAATTTGTCTATTGAAGAAAGTATATAAAATAATAAATTTAAGTTGAAGAAAAAAGACTCTGCAAAAAATAACTCTTTATATATACACACTTTATAAGAAAAATGCCAAAAAAAACCATAGACAAAATAAGAGTAAATATCTCTCTTGATATTGAATTAAATTCAATTCTTAATAAGAAGAAACTAAACAAAAGTGCTTTAATTAACTCTCTTCTCTACAAAAATCTAGCTTTAGAGCAAAATACACATAAAAAAACACAAATCCCGAATCACCTATCACAACTCACTAGAAATACGAGCCGTACGGGATTCGAACCCGCGACCTTTGGATTAAGAGTCCACTGCTCTAACCAGACTGAGCTAACAGCTCTTCATAATATTATTTAGAAGATAATATTTGTGATATAGAAATAAACAAAGCCCCCCCGCCGGGATTCGAACCCAGGTCCTCGGCTCGAAAGGCCGAAATGATTGGCCGGACTACACCACAGGGGGATAAATATAATAATTATGAATCATTTTATAAATATTTCTTTTTTAAAAATATTTCAATCTATACTCATAGTACTACTCAGCACTACTTTTATAAACTCATTTTCATTAGTTATGATTAAGAAGAAGAGATGAGAAGCATGTCTTAGATATGTGGAGTGCTCTTTTTTAGAAAATTTTGTTAATTAATTAGCAAGAGTATCATTCTTCTTCTGTATACATTGTAATAAAAAATGGATTTACAAGATAGTTATCAAGAAAGTGTAACACCATCTAATGAGTTAAAAGGTTTTACAAAATCTTTTGTTAAAAGAACTAAAGATAAAAAACAAGAGGATGGAGCAATTAAAGAACTTCTTTCATTTCAAAGAGAGATGAGATTACATTGTGGTTCAAAAGTTGCAGAGAAAGCACTTAAAAATGCAAAAGCACTAAAAGTATTTTTTGCAAGTAATTGTGATGAACTAACACAACAAAAATTATCTTACTATGCTGAGTTAAACGGAATTGATGTTGAACAAGTAGCAATTGATAATAATGAGTTAGGAAGAAAGTTATCAAAACCGTTTGCAGTATCAACTGTTTGGGTAAGTAAGGAGGCTCAATAAAAAATGTCAAGAAAAACTAATGGTTTATTTGCAGCAAAAAAAATGATTGCAAAAAGAAAAACTTTCAAAAAGAAGAAAGTAGATTTATTTAAGAAGGCAAAATATGACCCGCTTGGAAATTCAGTACAAGCAAAGGGAATTGTGATTGAAAAAACACAAAGAGGAGCTAAACAGCCAAACTCAGCTTTGAGAAAATGTGTGACAGTTCAATTATCTAAAAATGGAAAAACTGTAGGTGCGTTTTTACCAGGAAACAATGCATCAAAGTTTGTAAATGAACACGATGAAGTAGTTATTGAAGGAATTGGTGGAATTCAAGGAAAAGCAAAAGGTGATATTCCAGGTATTAGAAGAAAAGTAATTAAAGTTAATGGTCAATCATTAAAAGCACTTGTTAAAGGTAAAATTGAGAGGGCAAGAAAGTAATGAGGTAAAATGGTAAAACAAGAACTTAAATTATTTAATAGATGGTCTTTTAATGAAGTTATGATTCAAGACCAAGGACTTGTAGAATATATTAATATTGAACCAATTGTAGTTCCAAAAACAAACGGATACTTTCACAATACTCCTTTTTATAAAACTAAAGTTAATATTATTGAGAGATTAATGATTAGGCTTGCAGTTTGTGGTCATAAAGGAAAAAAACATAAATATACTTCGGGGTATAATACTGGAAAAGCTATGACTCATGCTACAATTTTGTATTCAGTATTAGAAGAACTTGAGAAAAGAACTAAACTTAACCCTATTCAAGTTTTAGTAAAAGCAATTGAAAATGCAGCTCCAAGAGAGGAAGTAATTACAATTGAGCGTTCAGGAGCTAGATATGCTCAAGCCGTTGATATCGGCCCTCAAAGAAGAGTTGACTTAGTACTTAGATATATTGCACAAGGAGCAACACATAAAGCATTTGGTTCAGCTGCAAAATTAAGAGATACACTAGTTGATGAGATTATGGATTGTTATAATTGGACCGGAAACTCTCTTGCAATGTCAAGAAGAAATGAAATTGAGAAAATGGCTGCTGCTGCTAAATAAAGTAGCTAGGTTAAATATATCAATTTTTTATATAAATTAAAACAAAAAAATGGTTGAAAAAGTTAAAACAGGAACAACTTGTATAGGACTCTTATGTAAAGATGGAGTAATCTTAGCAGCAGATAGAAGAACAACTGCAGGATTTATTGCTTCTGACAACTCTACTAAAGTATATGAATTAGCACCAAATATTGTTGCAACAACAGCGGGTCATGCAGCAGATAATCAAAGAGTTATGAGAGCTATGCAAGGTGAATTAAAGTTATCAAGACTCAAAAATGAACGAGATTCATATGTTATTGAAGCTGCAATGTTGATAAATTCGACTCAATATTCAATGCTTAGACAAATGGGTTCAATAGTGAGTGTTATTTTAGGGGGATATGATTCTTCAAAAGGAGCACAATTATTTAATTTGAGTCCAGATGGAACTATTTTATATAATGATGGATATGTTGTAGATGGTTCTGGTTCAGTGTATGTAAAAGGAGTTCTTGATACATTTTATAAACCAAATTTAAGTGTGAAAGAAGCTCAAGAATTAGTTGAAAAAGGATTTTTAGCTTCCTTTAAAAATGATAATATGTCCGGAGGAGGATATATTGCAAAGATTATAACAAAAGATGGTATTAAAGAGATTGCAAGAAAATCAATTGAAAATAAATTTGTAGATGTAGATTTTTAAATACAAGTTGATTATTAATACTAAATATAGCAATTAAAAATAATTGAAAATGAAAGAAGTAAAAAAAGTTGAAAACAAATTACTTGATAGGGTTGAATATACGTTTGAATTACAAGCAAGTTCTACTCCTTCAAGATCTGAGTTAAAAGCTCAAATTATTAAACAATTAAAAGTTAAAGATGAAGAGTTAGTTTCAATTCAAGAAATTAAATCTCATTATGGTTCACAAACAATTCAAGTAATTGTATATGTGTATGAGAGTAAAGACGTAATGCAGAGTTTAGTTCCTAAACATATTGCTAAGAGAAATAATCCTGCTGTGGAAGAAGCGGAGTAAGGATTTACAAAAAAATACAAGAAAAATGACAAGATATGAGACACTTTGTTGAATTATAAATTCAAGTCGTTCTTATATCGCATTTTCCTTATACTTAAAATTAAAAAAATTCAAGAAAAATGACAAGATATGAGACACTTTGTTGAATTATAAATTCAAGTCGTTCTTATATCGCATTTTCCTTATACTTAAAATTAAAAAAATTCAAGAAAAATGACAAGATATAAACATTCTGCAAAAAAAGCAAGATTAATTAGTGCTAAATCTCAAACAAGATGGGCACCAATGTTTGCAATTATGAAAAAATTTGGAAAAGGTAAGAGAGTGCATCCTTCTCAGATGAGTATGAAGAGAAGCTGGAGAAGAAACAGTTTAAAATTATAATTAATTTTTATTTTATTTTTTATTTTACAAAGATTTAATAAATATTTTAATTCTAGTAATTAACTAGATGTTTAAAGAAGATTATTTTAGAAGAAATGTCTTATTATTACAAATTTTATCTGGTTTGAAAGGATTTGTATTTTTTTTTACAGTAATCTATATATTATTTTTCCAAGTTTTTATTGAATCTTATACGTTAATTTCGACATTATTGATTATACCGATATTTGCTTCTTTAGTATTTCAATATCCAACAGGAATTTTTGCAGATTTATATGGTAGAGCAATAGCGATTAGAATTGGTTTTTTTTCTTATGGTATTTGTTTACTTTTATTTATGTTTTTTACTTCTTTTACAGGCTTCTTATTTGCACTAATTTTTTTTATATTAGGACATTCATTTATTTCAGGTTCAGAAGAGTCTCTACTATTTGAGAGTTTACGAGCAAATAATGATGAGTCTTTATTTGATCACTATTTAGCTAGATTAAATATTTATTTTTTAGGTAGTGGAATTATAACTAATTTTATATCTCCATATTTATTTTCAATAAATATTTTGTATCCATTTATTGTGAGTTTTATTTTTTTTATAATTACATTTATTTAGAGTTTTATGTTAACAGAGTCATTAACTAAACAAAAATCAAAATCAAAGGTAAAAAAACTCAAATTTAGATTTACGTTTGGAACTAAATCTATTATTGATTCTTTTAAAATTCCTTTTTATATTATAATTTCTAAACCTTTTTTTATTTTTATTTTGTTATTTTCAATATTTTTTGGTTCTTTAATAGGTGTGTTTGGAGATTTATTTAACCAACCACTAATTCATGAATTATTTGGGCTGGAAATATATGGAATTTTATTTGCTTTTGCAACTTTAGTTCAAACAATAGCTCTTTATTCAACCCCTCATTTGTTTTCATTTTTTAAAGAAAAATTTATTTATTTTTAGTACTAATTTGGATTATTGGTTTACAATTCACGCTACTATTAGACTGGTATTTTGTAATTTTCTCAATGGGTATTATGTGGACTGTTGGTAGTTTATTATTTATTTTAATTTCCCAAAAGATTCAGCATTTAGTGAAGGATGATTCTAAAAGAGCATCAGTTCATTCTCTTTTCACAGCTGTTACGAGCTTAGCAAGTGCTATTGTTCTTTATGTTTCAGGGATTTTAATTGACTCTTCATCTATAGTAACTTCATTAATTTATGTCAGTTCAATATTAACTTGTCTAGCTTTACTAGTTCTTTTTATGTATTTTTTTATTTATAAATATGTAGTTGAATAAAATATCACACTAGAATAAGTTTTATAAAGGCAATTGCGTTTATACTATATACTTGTGAGCAAACAAACGCATGTGTTGTTTGTGATTGACGAAATAGCAGTAGTACAAACTTATAGCAATAAATAATTCACGTTGATCCTGCGTGAGATTTCCGCTAGAAGAGTTGGATTAAGCCATGAAAGTGAATTGGTGCTTGCATCAATCGCAGAAGGCTGAGTAACACGTCATTAATCTGCCTTGTTGTGTTCAATAAACTTGGGAAACTGAGTATAAAAAACATAGTTATTCTAAACTGGAATGTTGGAATAATAAAAACAAGATGAGATGGCGGCCGATTAGATAGTTGGTGAGGTAATGGCTCACCAAGTCAAAAATCGGTAGGGGTTGTGAGAGCAATGACCTCCAGAAGGACACTGAGACAAGGGTCCTAGCCCTAAGGGGTGCAGCAGGCGCGAAACCTTTACAATGCACGAAAGTGTGATAAGGCAACTCTTTGTGCTTATCTAAAAGATAAGCTTTTTTGATATGTAATGTATATTAAGAATAAGTGGTGGGCAAGACCGGTGCCAGCAGCCGCGGTAATACCGGCGCCACAAGTGGAGATCATGTTTACTGGGTCTAAAGTGTTCGTAGCTGGTTATGTAAGTTTCTTGTTAAATATCTACAGCTTAACTTAGATTTGCAAGAAATACTGTATGACTTGAGACCGGAAGGGGTGTGAAGTATGAATTGGGTAGCGGTAAAATGTTTTAATCCTTTTCAGACTAACTAAGGCGAAAGCATCACACTAAGACGGATCTGACAGTGAGGAACGAAAGCTAGGGGAGCGAACCGGATTAGATACCCGGGTAGTCCTAGCTGTAAACTCTGCGGGTTATGCTTTGCAAAATCTTTGAGATTTTGCAGGGGAGCAGCGAAGGCGTTAAACCCGCCACCTGGGGAGTACAGCCGCAAGGCCGAAACTTAAAGGAATTGCCGGGGGAGTACTACAAGCGGTGCGGCGTACTGTTTAATTGGATTCTACACCAAACACCTCACCAGGGGCGACAGCAGAATGAAGGTCAGATTAAAGGTTTTACCTAACACGCTGAGAGGTGCTGCATGGCCGCCATAAGCTCGTGCTGCAAGGTGTCCTCTTAAGTGAGGAAACGAGCAAGACCCATGTCTATAATTGCTAACCCAGTTGTTGGGTGCACCTTATAGAGACTGCCTTGGAAACAAGGAGGAAGGTGTGGGCCATGGCAGGTCTGTATAGCCCGAATCTCCTGGGCTACAAGTGCGCAACAACGGATAGGACAATGGGTCGCAACTCCGAAAGGGGGAGCTAATCTCAAAACCTATTCTTAGTTTAAATCGAGGCTTGCAACTCAGCCTCGTGACATTGGAATCGCTAGTAACCGGATGTTATCAGCATCCGGTGAATATGTCCATTCTCCTTGGACACACTGCCCGTCAAACCAGCCAAATTGGGTTGAGACAAGGTTCTTTCATTTTGGAAGTATCAAGTCTGAGCTCAGTGAGGAGGGTTAAGTCGTCACAAGGTATCTGTAGGGGAACCTGCAGATGGATCACCTCCTTTTTTAATTATACAAAAACTAATATTAATTCTAAATAGATTGTTTTAACTTATTATTAGAACTTTTTTTAAAATAAATTATGGAAATTATATATTTTTAAATGAAATATTTTTTTGTTTTTATTTGATTTTTAACAAAAACTTTAAATACTGATATTATTTTTATTTTAGTATGTCTTTTTATAGAAATTTACTTATGCATATTCCTGAGGTGAAATCACCCGAGAAAAAAAGGGATTTAAAGACTAGACTTACGTGGACATTAGGTATACTATTTTTATTTTTATTTTTATCAGCTATACCTCTATATGGAATTCAAGGAGAAGTTGCACAACAACTTCAAAGATTAGAATTACTTTTTGGAGCAAGTATTGGAACATTAATGACATTAGGAATTGGTCCAATTGTAACTTCATCAATTATGCTTCAATTATTCAAAGGAGCGGGAATATTAAACTTTGATATGAACACAGAAGATGGTAAATTTATCTATCATGGAACTCATAAAATATTAACATTTATATTTATTATATTGCAGTCTTTTATATTTGTCCAATTAGGAGGTCTCTCAGCAGACCCTACTATTGCAAATAGTTTTTTTTTAGTTGTATTTCAATTAATTTTGGGAGGACTGATAATCTTTTATTTAGATGAGATTGTAAAAAAATGGGGGTTTGGGTCAGGAGTAAGTATATTTATTGCTGCTGGAATTGGAGCTGCAGTATTTGTACAGTTATTCTCACCATTTACAGCAAGTGCAGAATTTTTCCCAGGTAGTGGAGAAAATCCTATCGGTAAAATTTTTTTATTTTTTATATATATAATTAATACTCAATGGTTGCAATTGTCAAATGATGTATTAATGCCAATTGCAGTTACAATTGGGCTTTTATTGATAATTGTATTTTTTCAAGCCGTCAATGTTCAGATTCCACTTTCATTTGGAAAGGTAAGAGGTCAAAGTTATAAGTGGCCTTTAAATTTTTTTTATGCAGGAGTAATTCCAGTTATTTTTATTTCTGCAATTTTAGCTAATGTTTCTTTATTAGCACTAGCAGTTGAGCCTAATAACTTAGATGAGGCAAGTGCATTTAGAAATTTCATTTCAGCAAATGTATTTGGACAGCATGATCCTGCGGGAAATCCTATATCAGGAATGGCCTTATGGTTCACCCCTGTTAACTTTTTAGACCCAAGTACTGATTTATCTTCTTTTGCAACATATTTATATGCTTTGTTGTATGCAATGCTGATGGTTGGAGGTTCTACATTATTTGCATACCTTTGGGTACAAACAGCAGGAATGGACCCATACTCGCAGGCTAAACAAATAGTTAACTCGGGACTACAAATTCCAGGATTTAGAAAAGATGTAAGAATCATAGAAAGATTACTTGAAAGATATATTGGACCTTTGACCATAATGGGAGGTATTGGAGTTGGTTTGTTAGCCTCTTTTGCAGATATGTTTTCAGCTCTTACACAAGGAACAGGAATTTTATTACTTGTTATGATTGTATATCAATTTTATCAACAACTAAGTAGAGAAAGTATGGAAGATTTCACATTACTAAGAAGATTTATGAAGAGATAATTTTTTATACTTTTTATATAAATATTAAACTTTTTTTAAAAAAATTGCATTAAATTTTATTTTTTGAGAATTAATTTTAATATATTAAATTAGGTTAGACAATAAATTTTTAATTATTTTTTTTCTTATCAATTTTAGCTTTAATTTTTTTAAGTGCAATTAATGCATCTCTTTCTTGTTCATCTAAAACAAGTTGTACATATTTTTGAGTATCTTTTAATTCAGGAATTATTGAAAACTCTAGGCCATTTACTCTTCTTTTAGTTTTTTCAATTTCAGTTAGTAGTTTAATTAGTACAGTTTCTATTTCAGCAACTTGGATAATTTTTTCAAGTAATTCATCGTAAGCTGAAATGGTATTTCTAATATATATTGAAGCAAGAGGGGTTTTTTTTTGTTCTATAAGATTTCTTTTCTCAAATAATGATTTGATTTGGGGAACACTTAATCCCATGATATTTTTACTTTGGAAATCTACTGCTGCTCTTCCTTGTGCTCCTTTTGCTAGTAATTTTAATTCAAGTTCATAGGAATTGATTCTTGCGAGTCTTAATTCTTTTTGAGCTTTTTTATATAACTCATTCATTTCAGAACGAACATCTTTTGAATGTTCTAAAAGTTTAAAAAAATCTATAATTAGTCCGTCTCTTTTTTTTTTAAGCAGACTATGTCCTTTTTGAGCAGTCTTACATCTATCTTTTAATTTTAATAATTCAGATCTATTGACACTTACAGATAACCCCATATTATAATAAGTCTAAATTAAAACGTATTTATAAAAATTTAGTTTATTATATCATAACTTAATCAATTTTAATGTTTTGTAATCCTATGTTAAATATATTTTTCAAATCTAAACCTTTAAAAAGGATTATTTGTTTGTTATAACTAATCGTAAAATGGCAGAGCTAAAACGAGAATATATTATCCCACTTAGGAGAAAATTTTTATCAGCTCCTAAATGGAGAAGAAGTAAAAAGGCTGTTGCTGTTCTTAGAGATTTCATAATTAAACATATGAAGTGTGAGAACGTAATTGTATGTGCTGAATTAAATGAGCATATTTGGAGTAGAGGTTCAAAATATCCTCCAGGAAAGGTAGAAGTAATTGCTTTGAGATTTAATGATGGTACAGAAGAAAAAGTACTTGTAAATTTAAAAAAATTTGGAATTGACTCTCAAAAAACATTGTATAATGTTTCAGCCCCTTCTCAAGAAACTCAAGATGAAGTGATAGATACTCAAGTTGAGGAGAAAGAATTTAAAAAAAATAACCAAGATGCTACTGAGGAAAAACAAACTAATGTAGAAAAGGAGGATAAGAAGAATGGATAAATTAATTCAAGAATTAACTAAAAATGATGCAATTCAAGCACCTCTGTGGGCCAAGTTTGTAAAAACTGGGGTTCATAAGGAAAGACCTCCTGTTCAAGATAATTGGTGGGTAATTAGGAGTGCAAGCGTTTTAAAAAAAGTTGCAAAGCTAGGTCCAATTGGTACAAATAATTTAGCGAAATTATATGGGGGAAGGCAAAATAGAGGATATAGACCCGATGTTAAAAAGCCAGGCTCAAGAAATATTATTAGAAAAGTACTTCAACAATTAGAACAAGCAGGTTTAATTCAAGCTAATAAAGAAGGAAAAGCTGGAAAAGTTTTAACAGTTCAAGGTAAAAAATTACTTCAAGATACTAAGGAGGATATGAAGTAAAATGGAAGCTATTATTATTAACTTTAAACGAGGAAGAAAAACTCAAACTACAAATCAAATGATTATTACTGCTCCTAAGATGACTAAAGATAAAGCGGAGAAATTAGTTGGTAAAAAAGTAGTATATACTTGTGAAGGTAAAGATAAAAAACAAATTGTAGGAGAAATTAGATCAATACATGGTAATTCTGGTGCAATGAGAGTATTATTTGAAAAGGGAATGCCTGGTCAAGCAATTGGTCAAAAAGTGGAGGTTAAAAATTAATCTTGAAAAATGGCAAAATTAAGAAAATGGGCAGCATATAGGACAATTGAGAGACCGTATACAAGATTTTCAAAAGTAAGGGGAAAAGCATTTGTTAAAACTAGGCCAGGTAAAAAAGTAATTAAGTATAATATGGGTGATGTTAAAGGGGGGGTAGAACAATTTGATGTTCACCTACAACTTATTTGTAAAGAATTTAGAAACGTAAGGGCTCATGCTTTAGAGAGTGCAAGAATTGCAGCTTTGAGAGGCCTTGAAGATGAATTGGGAAAAAAAGGATTTTTGATGAGAATTAGAACTGTTCCTCATCATGCAATTCGTGAAAATCCCCTAGCTGCAGGAGCAGGAGCAGATCGTTTGTCAACGGGTATGAAACACTCTTTTGGTAAAATTATTTGTATGGCTGCTAGAGTTGAAGCAGGAAGTGTTATGTTTGATTTATACGTTCCAGTTTCTAAAAAAGATTCAGCAAGAGACGCATTAAAAAGAGCAGGTAAAAAATTACCTATGAAAATTAGTGTAATTGAAGTTAAAAAAAACAACTAAATTAAGTTTAATTTTAAATTAGTTATTTAATCATAAACTTTTTAAATTGTTTATGTATTATATTTATTTAGACGGCTCTATGGTCTAGTCTGGATATGATACTGGCCTTCTAAGCCAGGGATCGTGGGTTCGAATCCCACTAGAGCCGTATATTTATTTAATGTTTTTAGATATTTTTTATGTTTTTAAAATATAATCTTTTCATAGTTCATGATATGTTTTATAGCATCAATTTTAATATTCAAAAGTTTTTCAATTCCTTTATTAAGATTCTTATTAATTTATTTAAATAATAATTTTACATCTACTAAATATGCTCCTTCTTTGTTTACGATAATTGGATTACAATCAACTTCTACTATTTTTTCATACATTAGAGGAAGATAAGAAATTTTCTCAAGAGTTTTTTGTAAATCTTCAGTGTTTACCGCTTCATCTCCTCTATATCCGTTGAGTAATTTTGAAACAAGAGTAGAATTAATTACTTTTTGTGAGATTTCAGGTGTTATAGGAGTGGGTGCAAAGCTTACATCTTTAAAAATATCAACTGATGTTCCTCCCGATCCAAAAAGTAAGAAATTTCCTAAACTCTCATCACATTTGAGCCCAGCAATTACTTCAACTCCTTTAATTTCTTCTTGAACAATAATAGTTACGTTGGGATTATCTTTTGAAAATGTTGAGAACATTTCTTCAAGTGTAGGAACGAGTTCTTCATAAGAGATATGTGGTTTTACTGCTCCAACATCTTTTTTATGTAAAATTTTATCAGCTTTTACAAAATAAATACAATGTGTATCAAAATTAGTAGTATAAATATCGTGAACTGAATTTAGTAAATAAGTTTTAGGAGTTTTAAGTCCTAAATTTCTACAAATTTGTAACGTTTGTTCTTGGTTTAATAGTCCAGAGTCACTCACATTAACATAAACTTGTGGAGCTAAACTTGCGTTAGTAAGTAGTGGTTTTGAGGTATTATATCTAAGTAACTTAGAATAGGATTCAATAGCTGCTCTTGGAGATGAGAAATATGCAATATTTGTCAAATCAAAATATGAAAGAGCATCTTTAACTTCCTTGTTACCTAAAAAGCAACAATATATAGGTTTATGAGTTTGCTTATCAAGTTCAATAATCTCTTGTGCAATTGCTTTTGAGTTAGTCATCATTTGTGGAGTTAAGAGAGTTAAAAATCCTTCTGCTTGAGTTTTAAGAGCAGCATTAAGAGCATAGGAGTATCTTTTGGGGTCTGCATCTCCTAAAATATCAATTGGGTTCTCAAGAGAAGCAGCACCAGGTAATTCTTTAAATAATTCTCTTTCTTCAGGACTTAATGTGTATTTTTCAATCCCAAACTCATCTAAACAGTCAGTTGCAATAACTCCAGGACCTCCTGCGTTTGTGATAATAAGCATTTTATTTCCTGTAGGTAATTTAGTTTTTAGAGCTGTTAAATGAGAGAACAATTCATCAAATCCTTGAACTAGAATTGCATTTGAATATTCATAGATTGTTTTAATAAGTTCATAATCATGTGCTAGTGAACCGGTATGTGAACCAATGGCATTTTGCGCATTTTGAGATTTTCCAGGGTGTAAAATAAATACTGGCTTTTTTGGAGTTGTTTTATTTAATAATTCTTGAAATTTTTTTCCATCTTCTAAACTCTCTAAATAAAATATAATGGCTTTTGTTTTATCATCTTGCATCAAATATTCTAAAAAGTCATGTTGTGTTACTCCTGCCATATTTCCAACGCTGATTATTTTTGAAAAACCAATATTATGTACAAATGACCAATCAATTATAGCATCGATGACAGCTCCACTTTGAGATACTAGTGCAATTCCTCCACTTTGAGGGATATCTTTAGCAAATGAAGCGTTGAGTTTTAATTCTGCGTTTAAAAATCCTAGGCAATTTGGTCCTATTAGAGTAATTTCATTTTTTTTACAAAAAGAACTAATCTGGTCTTCAAGCATTTGACCCTCTTCTCCTACTTCTTTAAATCCTGCTGAGATTATAACCACTTTTGTAATTTTTTTAAGTGCACATTCATGTAATGTATTTAATACAAATTGTTTAGGTATAACAATAATTGCTACATCAACTTCTTCCTCAACTTCGAGTATAGATTTAAATGAAGTTTTTCCTTGTATTTCTTTCTCTTTAGGATTAATTGGAAATACTTTTATAGAGGGATGGTTTTTTAGTTGTTCAAACATAAAGCCACCTACTTTAAAAGTATTGTTACTAGCCCCTATAATCGCAATTGAACTGGGATAAAATAAATTTTGAATTGAGTGTGTAATATTTAATTTCATTATAATATCATTAAATTGAGATAGTATTTATTATTATGTTTTAATTGAGAGGGCATGAAAATAATATTTTGAGAAATTTAATTTATTTTAGTTAATGAAATTTTTTATATAATGAATTAAGTGCTTCTTTTTGTTGTATAAAATCAAATATTTCAAATGCTCCATCATATGAAATCCATATACTATCATTGTGTTCTAAAGAAGGATTTTGCTCAAGAGAGATTCTCTCATTTAAACTAATTTCAACACCATAAGCTTTTTCAATGAATGTTTTATTATTTTTTGTAAATTCGAATTCAATATCTAAATCTAGAACTCTAATTATTGAACTAATTCCTATTTCTTCTTTAATTTCTCTTTTAAGGGCTTCTTCATAAGATTCCTTTTCTTCAACATTTCCTGTGATTGGCTGCCAATTTCCTCCTAGTTCCTTTGTTCTTTTAAGAGCAAGAATTTCAAGAGAATCTTGTGAATTTTTTCTAAATACAATTGCTTGAATTTTTTTATGTTGTTCCATCTATTGAGTAATTAAAGGTTTCTATTTATTAAATGTACGTGTTACTAGTAAGTAAATTAGATTTTTATCAAGTTTCAATAGTTTTAATTATGTAAACTACTTCTTATAGTGACAAATATTTATATATGTGCTAAAGAGAAAAGTATATTATGTCAAATAGTTTAATTTTAGATAGTTTATCCACAGTAGGTTTTAGAGAATTTTTATATGCCCTACAACAAGGTGGCTGGATTGAATTTTTCTTTCCATTTCTACTTATATATGCTATTGTTCTAACCATTATGAATAGGGCAGAGGTATTTAAAGGAAATAAGGCAACAAGAGTAATTATAGCTTTAGTATTTGCTTTATTTTCTGTAACTTTCCCTGTGTCTCAGACGTGCAATATAAATATTATAACACATCTGGGATATTGTACACTAGGGTCTTATATGAGTGCCCTTTTTCCAGGAGTTAGTTTATTTGCAATAGGAATTTTAAGTTTATATATTATCGCTGCTTTGTTAGGAAGAGATTTAACAAATTTTTTAGGAAAAGACAACCCAATACTCATTTACATATTAGGAGGAATTGGAGCTTTAATTGTATTGTGGCAGTGGGGTAATGCATTTTTTGATTTTGGAATTGGTGGATATTACGGAAATAATTGGTTTATTTTATTATTACAAGATCCTGTATTGTATGTTATTATATTATTCCTTATACTTTTTTGGTGGATTAGTAAAGAAGATGACCCAAATTTCAATTATTCAAAAGGAAATACTAAAGTAAATATCGAAACTGGAGAACAAAAATAAAATGATACCTAAAAAAATAGTTTTAATATTAATCTTACTTATGAGCATAATTATTATAGGATGTGCCGAGAATGGAGGTGGAAGTGGTGGGGGAGGACAAATGGAGCAGTTTAGAGGAGGCTCTTCATTTGTAGATTTTACGCTAGAGCCAGGGTCTCCTCCAAGTACAATTTTAGATTCGGGAATTGATATTTTTGATATCAGTCTAAAAATTGAAAATAATGGTGAATGGGATATTGAACCAAATTCAATTAGGATTCTTCTTGAAAATTTTGATGAGGCCAGATGGGGAGATAATTCTCAAAAAAATTTTGTTATTGCAAATCAAATGGTAGGATTTGATTCTCTTTACAACATAGAAGGAGATTTTGAATATGTTACATTTGCAAATTTACAATATCTTCCGGAGTTATCTCAAAATTCTTTTACTCATAACTATTTAATTAGAGCATGTCATCCTTATGGAACTAAAGTTGCTTTTACAGCATGTATTGATAATCAAGCTAGAAGATCACAAGATCAAACTCAAGTTAGACTGTGTGAAGGTTTTTCAAATAGGGAATTTTCAGTATCTTCAGGGCCAATTGACATTAGTAGAATTGAGCAGCAAGTAATTAATGGTAGATTAAGATTAATATTTACGATTAGAAATAATGTTCTTGAAAGTACTGATGTAACATTATTTTCACCAGGTAGTTTAAATGACATGTGTAGGGTATCAGATGGTATTACAGAAAATCAGGTTAGAAATGGTATCCAGTTAAGTTTAACTGATGATATTGTTGGAGAATTTAGTTGTGGGGGGGATGGGAGTGTTTCTTTCTCAGGAGGAGTTTCTGAGAGAACAATTGTATGTGAGTCAGACATTTCTGATTTGAGCGTACAAGAATTACCTATGCTTTTAAATATTGAATACGATGTGTTAAAAAATATGAGAAATAGTATTAGAGTTGAGCGTTCAAATTAAATTTTTATATTTTTAGTAATTTTCAATAAAATTTACAATTAATTCTTTATTTTTTATCTCAGGATGAAAGAAACAGCCTAAGTAATTATTAAGTTTAAATAATTGAATTTTAGTCTTATCATTTTTCTCTACTAGAATGGGTAAAACTAATAACTTTGAATTTATGGAGTCTTTATGTATAGTATACGAATGAAGAGCATAAACTTCAAGGTGGTCATTTTTAAAAATTTCAAGTGTAGGCTCATCTTGAATTGATGTTATAGTTATAATTTGATTTTTTATATTTTCATTTAGTGCTATATTATTATATTTACATATTAGTTGTGCACCGGCACAAATTCCAAAAGTGGGAATTTGTAACATTTTTAAATTGAAAAATAGTTCTTGAAAACTACTGGATAGATATTTAAAATCTTTAAGTGCAGTCCCACATATAATGATATGGGAAAACTTTTTTAAGAATGAGATATCAAAAATATTTTTTTCAAAAATTGAAATAATTGTATATTTAAGTGATTTTTTATTGGTTTTTTGTAAAAGTTTAATAATTGTTTCAACGGGTTTTACAAACTCGAGTTCATGAAGTTTATACGTACAAGTTGAGATAATAAGGATAGTTTTTTGAACTTTATTTGATTTGTTCATATAAATGATAAAAACTCTTTATTTATAATTGTGGTGTATTAAATAAATTAAATCTATTTTGAGATTGCTCTTATTTTAATTCGTTTTTTCAAATGAACACAAATAATTTTAAAATATTTATATCAAATTTGAATATGTTAGAAAAATCTATTTTTGGAAATAAATCTGCTGATATTCATCAAGTATTTATATTTGCAGTATCTACAATAGTTGTTGTATTTGTTGGATTTTTAGTATTAAACTTTGTAGGAGTATTAGGCTATGATCTTGAAGATAGGGTGGTGAGGGATTTTATTAATGAAGTTGAGCTAGATTTTAATTCGATTCGTTCAGATTTTAATACAGATAGAGTAAAAAATTATAGAGTTCCAAGTAAAATTCAAAAAGTTGTTTTTACAACTCCAAGTTGTTCTATTGAGGAATACAAAAATTCTTTTGATGGATATTTTATAGTTGTGTATGACTCATCTAATCAAATTTTAGATTTTACACAAGTGGGAGAATTTGGAACTTCAGATGGCTGCTTTGAGATTGAGAGAAGACAGTTCATCACATTGGCTTTTAGAAATGACAGAAATAGAATTTTAGTAGAAGATTTAACTTAAATTTTAATCTTTCAAATAGAAACTATATATTTTTAAATTAAAATTGATTTTTTAAATTAATGGTGAGGTAGCCAAGCGGTAAGGCAAGAGGCTGCAACCCTCTGATCCCGGGTTCAAATCCCGGTCTCACCTTAAATATTCTATTTTCAACTATCTTAAATAAGTAACTCAATAATAATATTTCTTATTTAAAAAATTAAGATTTTCATTTAGATAATTTCACGATAAATATTTCAAAATTTTTTTTATTTTTTATTAAGACTACATACTATTTTTAGTTCAAAATACTATCTGTGAATTTTTCAAATTTTGCAATTTATTTAACAATTAAAGCTATCACTATAGTTTTAAGATTTAAAAAGTATTTTTAATAATTGTAAAAAATCTCGGAGTGGAAAATTGTTTAAAAATTATTTCAATTTAAAGTAAGTTTATGAGAATACAGGAACATAAAAAGAGTAAATGTTTTTAATATTTTACTTAAATAAGTAATATATTAATTGTTATTAACTCTTTCTTGCTCTTTTTTTGCAATTTGAATTGATTTGTAAAAATCAACTATCTCCTCTTGATATGAAGAAGAATCTAATTCATAAACCCAATAGGAGACATATTTTCTATCTTTATCATAATCATTTGTTTGTTTATAAATATTAAAATATCTAAACTCTTTAGTATCAGTTCCACATCCTGCGATATACTGCCAGTTTAAATAATTTGAGCAAGGTTCATAATCAAGTAGATATTTTTCAAAAAATTCAGCTCCTAAAAGCCAAGGTAGATGTAAATTTTTCACAAAAAAACTCGCAACATTTTGTCTTGCACGATTTGACATAAACCCTGTTTGTATTAGTTCTCTTACTCCTGCATCCACAAGAGGATATCCTGTTTTTCCTTTTGTAAATGCGTTATAGAATTTTTCATTAAATTGTTCATAAATAGGAGTTTGCATAATTCCAGTTTTTGCAAATACTTTATTTTTAAATTTTACACTTATCCATTTACAATATTCTCTCCACAATAACTCAAACTTAATCCAATATGTAGAAGAATTACTTGTTACATTTTCTTCAAACGAATTGATACTTTCAAGTATTTCTTTAGGACTGAGAATTCCAAGAGCGAGATAGGGAGAAAATTTAGTGGAATAAGATTCTCCAAGCATTTGATTTCGAGTTTCTTTGTATGTAAGAATATGTTGTTTTTCAAATATATATTCATTGAGATGTTCAAGTGCAACTCTTCGAGAAGGAGTATAACGAAGTTTTATATTTGAAGAATTTATTTTAACTTGTTTTCTTGTAATTGAGAGAGGAGGATTTAGAGGTTGATGTTTATATACAAATCTAATTGGAAGTTTTGAAGGAAGAGTAAAAGAGGAATAGCAGTTATGTGATTCAACTATCTTTCTAAATTTTGTATACTGATTTGGAATTTGTTGTATATCTTTAAAAGGAAGATTTTTAAGTTCTATGAATTGAAGTGTTTCATATTCTTTATATCTAATTGAATGCTCTTTACAATATGATTGTAGTTTTTCATTAATAATAATTTCATTATATGAAAATTGATATTCTACTCGCACTTCATCAATTGAATGAATTTTGACATAGTCTTGTAGTGTTTGAGCAATATTATTTGAAAGTTCTTCATACAAGGGTAAATTATATTTCTCTTGAAGGGATTGTTTAAAATCTTGAACAGCTTGATAGAGGAATTCTTTTCTCATTTCACTCATATTTGAAATATAGTCTTGATTATAGATAAAAAGAGGGATAATAGTATCATCTTTACTAATATCTTCAAATAATTCATTATATTCACCTCTAAGAGTTGCGGTAATATAAATTAAGATATTTTTTCCCATTGCGTATTACAGTAATGATATAGAAATATATTTAAATATTAGTATTCTAAAATTTTGTATGTCAACTGAACTTGTAAAGTGTCCTGAATGTAAAGAAGAGGTTATAAAACATAATTGTGAGATTAAATGTCCACATTGTGGTTTTTTTCAATGCTGTCACGATATTTATTGAACATACTTTTTTCAAAGTAGATTTTATAAACTTTAAAATAATTATGTACATATGAGTATGGAAAATCTATATTTATATTTATGGTATTTGGTTTAATTGCTAATGAAACCACATTTAAAGATTATAACTTAACAAACTCAACTATATTTCAATTATTAGTATTATTATCATTATTATGATACTTATTTCTTTTTCATAATTTCTATTTTAAATTAAGAGTCCTTAAAGTACAACAAAACTTAGGAAAAGAGAGTAGGTTCAATACTTATTTAGAATCATTTTTAAATTATTATTCATTTTAGTTAGTATGATTAAAAGTCCAAGAACTCAGAGTGAATTTGAAAAAGCTTTACGTATGCAAGAGTGTTTTCCAAATCTTGCAAATGGATTTTCAAATGGACTTTCATATAGACAAATTGCTCAAAAAGTGATTGACTACGATTATTTAAAGGATAATCCTTTTAGAGATTTAAGACCAAGTACTGTTACAAGATATGTCGCTTGGGCACTTAGAGGATTTGAGTTTGATGGAAATTACTATGAGGGTTTAAGAGAGGATAAAGTTCAAGAAGAAATTACAAGAAAAAGAAGAAAAACAGCTATGCAAAATTCAGGATTACTTCCTCAGTTTGATGTGTGGGAAGAGCAAGGAGATGCTTTGATAATAAAACTCTATACTCAGGGATTATCTCCAAAAGAAATATTTAGAAGATACAATAAAGTTGAAGAATTTAATCCAAGAACATTTGGAGCAATAGAGTCTCGAATATGCTTATTAAGGAAAAGAGGAGATATTCGAGGAATACAGAGGATTTTCTGGGATGGAGATTTAGGGTTTACTGCTCTAGCTTTACTCTCTATGTATAAACCAGAGGGTAATTATATGAAACATATTAGAGACGAGTTAAATAGGTTTTATTTTCAAGGTGAAGAGAGGATTACTAAATCAATTTTTGAAAACTTTAAGAAAAGGAATCAAGAAACACTTGAAGCAATTCTCAGAGAAAATGAAGAATTTGAAAGAAGAAGTATTTTATAGATATTTTTTAATAACTATAATTATTATTTAATAATGTTTATATATTTGCACTTTTTAAAGATATTATGTTTGGAATTTGTGTTTTTGGAGATAGTTTAACTTTTGGAAGAGGGGATAATATTAATAGTGGGTGGTGTGAAAAATTAAAGCGAAATTTTGAGTCTCAAGATTACTATAATTGTTTATATAATTTAGGAGTCTGTGGTGATACTACTGAATATATTCTTAAAAGATTTGATGTTGAAACAAAGTCAAGAATTAGATTAAAAAGAGAAGGAGATAGATATATAATTATTATTTCAGTTGGTTTAAATGATTCAAGATTAGTAGGAGAAAATAAAACTCCTCAAACTGAAATTAAAAAGTTTGAAGAAAATATTCAAGTTTTAATTCAAAAAGCTAAAAAGTATACTTTTGAAATTATGTTTATAGGCTTGACTCCAGTTGATGAATTGTTAACACTTAATTACGAAGACACTACATTTACAAATGAGAGAATATCGAAATTTAATGAAATAATAAAAAGTAGTTGTCAGAAAAATAACATTCTTTTTTTTGATATGTTTGAAAATTTTTCAAAGCTAAATTATCAAGAATTATTAGGAGATGGATTACATCCAAATTCTCAAGGTTATGAGGAGATGTACAAACTGATTAAAGAATTTCTTTTTAAGCAAAAAGTATTAAGATGAAATTCAATATTAGTTTAGTATTTAGAGGACTTCGTTTAAATCTTCCTACTATATATTAAAAATAGATTCTAGAAAATTTAGTAATAGCGGGAGTTGGATTTGAAAATTTGCTTTAGCAATTCAACGAACGAAACGAAGTGTAGTGACCTTGCAACGAAGTTGGTGAGAATTCAATGAGAGATATTTTTGAGTGTAACGAAAAAATAGCGGGAGTTGGATTTGAAAATTTGCTTTAGCAATTCAACGAACGAAACGAAGTGTAGTGACCTTGCAACGAAG
>JBLKOJ010000009.1:0-33820 GCA_047602745.1 Candidatus Woesearchaeota archaeon
AAGCAACTTAAGGACTTCAGATTCCCCATAATGAGTTTTCTTTTCTCATAATCTCTGCGATTTCTTTAAGAACTGCTTTTTCGTCCGAGCTTAGCAAATCAATATTCTTCTTCAACTCCCTAAAATTCTCCTCTCCCATAAATGAATAGAGATTATCCTCCTCCTCTGCGTGTCTTCCAATAACTAAATCCTCAATTGCAACAGCAGCACTTTTAGTATATTTTAATTCCTTTAAAGAATCTTCCTTATCCTTAATAGACTTAATCTTACCAACCTTTTTACCCATATCAGTCATAATACTCTTACTTGTAAGAAGTGTTCCACCCATAACCTCACAACCCACAATAGCAGGATTTGAAGCTCTAAAAATACAACGAGGCAAAATCTTAATTTTAAAGGGCATAATTAAATTACTTAATTTCTCTCTTTCGATTTCTTGTTGTTTTTTAGCAAGCCAATCTTGAGCAGCATCTACAAGAGAATAAATAATGTCTGAACTGATAACTTCAACTTGATATTCATTAGCCAAAGCAAGAACTTCATCATCAACACTTTGAGAAAAATTTAAAATTATTGCATTCTTAGGTGCTAAATTCACATCAGCCCCCGCGTCCATTACATCTTTTTTACTCACTTTACCAATAAGAGCTTTTCTAAGGGGAATATTATGTTCTTCTAAAATAAATGAAAGTGCTTCTAATGAACCCAATGTATCTGCTTTTACTAAAATACCTTCTTGTTGTAAATTTAATGAAAGTTCAGCTTCTTCTTGCAACAACTCTCGTTTATAATTTTCAATTTGTTCTTTAGATTTATTTTTAGAAACACTAATAATAGGCATTCCTGCTTTGACATCTTTTAATTCGGGACATGCGAGTTTCACACCACTAGCCGCTTGAATCTCTTTAATAGAAGTAAATTTAGTTGAACTATCTCTAATCTCTTTTAATTCACTAGGTTTTAAAATACTTTTAAGTTTAGATTCTTTTACTTCATTAATATCTAACACTAAAACAGTATCATCAACTTTAGCAATCCCGTCATGTAAAATAACATCAATAGTTTTACCAAGTCCAGGATAATCTTTCACTTCTAAAATAACTCCTCTTCCAACATTTCCTTCTTCAATTGTAAGTTTAGACTCCATAAATTTTTGTGTAAGCCCTACGACAGTTGAGAGTAATTCTGGCATCCCCTCTCCTGATTTTGCAGAAATAGGAACAATTGCAAGTTGTTTTTTGAAATCTTGGACTCTATCAAATCTATCGCTTTCATATCCAAATTCGGTCATTTTTCCAACTAATTCATACACTTTTTGTTCTAAATGATACACTACTTGCTCATCTTGTTTTTGAATAGAATCTAAAAGTTTAGGTGATATTTTACTCCTCCATTTAGGAACTAAATCCACCTTATTTGCAGCAATTACAAAAGGTGTTTTCATTGATTTTAAAATTTCAATTGCTTCAATAGTTTGAGGTTTAAACCCTTCATTAATATCTACAATTAAAATACCAATATCACAAATTGAACCTCCTCTTTTTCTAAGGGATGTAAAAGCTTTATGCCCAGGTGTGTCAATAAATAATAGTCCAGGGATTTTAATCTTATCAAGTGGAATGTTTGTCACAACCTTGGCTAAATCTTTTTTTGAAACCTCTGTTGCACCAATATGCTGAGTAATTCCTCCGGCTTCTTTAGAAATCATATTTGATCTCCTTACATAATCTAAAAGAGAAGTTTTACCATGATCAACATGACCTAGAATTGCAATAATTGGTTGTCGTAAATAGCTCATTTTTTATATTTTTCTAATTTTTACATCATATCATAGTTATGAAAGGAGTGAAAATAATGTTTATATAATTAAGTTAATAAAAAATAGTTTATAAATAGTATGGTTAGAAAAGACTTAAATAATTTATATCTCTCACAACCATTATACTTGTTTTTAATATGCGATAAACCATAGATTAATTGTACTTGCAATTAAAACAGAGAGTATAAAAAATTTCAATTCTGAAGAATAATTTGAAGATACGTATCCAATTACTTTAATACTTCCAATAGCTCCAGTCATAGCACCAGATATAAATGAAATAAGAGTGAAAATTTCAAATGAAACAAAAGCATCTTTGAGAGGAACATATACTCCTAAGAGTAATAAAACTAATGAACCAGAAAGTCCAGGGAGTAACATTGCAATAATTGAAATACATCCTGCAATCATAAATGTAATAAGAGAAATAGATTGAATTGAATTTGAAGTATAAAATGAAAGAGCTAAAAGTATTGCAAAGAGTGAAATTGAAAATATTACCATTGAAGGTGCTTTAGTATAATTCTCTTTAAAGATAGTTCTATGTAATGAAATATAATATATAGTAACTGCTAATGTGAATAAGAAAAAAATTTTCATCATAATACTTTCATACATTTCAATGAGTTTTGCAACAGTTACAAATGAAACTATTATCCCTATTATAATACCAATTCCTAGCAGTAAAGGAATGTAAAATTTGAACTCTAAAAAAACTTTTTTACCTTCTTTAAAAGAGAGAGTCTGAATTAAAAATTTACAAGATTTCAATATTTTATTAAAACAATATTTTGAAAGTACTTTTGAAAATGTTCTCATTAAAAACTCATATTGTTTAACCAATAAACTTACAGTTGAACCTGAAATTCCAGGTATTGCATCTACAACTCCCATACAAAAACCTAGTATAAGATAATAATAACTTTTTTTAAATTCTTCTCCTGTTTTTGCTCTTACAATGAGAGGTTTTTGAATACTTTTAGTTTCATCTTTAAAAGTTAGAGGTTTAGAAGTACCCTTATTTATAAATGGGTCTTTTTGCATATTTTTTTTTTTTTTAATACACATTGAAGAAGAATAATTTTGTTTAGAATAATGTGTTGGAGAGGTTAATTCTTCTTTGGAATTAGAAACCTTTTCATCTTTTATTTTTATGATTACCATTTTATTTTAAACTCCTATTATGTGTGAGTTCCATTTTAATTTTTAATTTCAATAATAATACAATTTTCAAATTCTTTAACACTTTGTTCAATTTTTTTTGGAAGATTTGAATGAAATACTATTTTGGGTCTCATTGAAGAAGTATAAAATTCAATTATTTCCTTAAGGTGAATTTTTTTTTTTTCAATGTATAGAGCATCGATATTTAGAGAAAATTCATTAAGCGGAGTAGTTACCTTGTATAAAAATCCCAAAGAATGTTTTTCTTTTTCAAGAATTGTAAATCCATTATCATACAAATATTTATCACAATCTGAATTAGTTTGTCCGATATTTGAAATAGGAGTTTGACTCGAACTTTTTAGAGCTGCAGTTTTTGAACTTTTTTCAATATGATTAGAAGATGACTTATGAGAAGAAGAATTATTGTTAATGTTATTATTATTATTTGAATATTGTTGTTTCAATTGATTTGATGAATATAAATTTGAGAAAGGATTGGAGGGGTATTGTTGCTCAGAATTATTATTTGAAGTGCCAGTATATGTTGGTGTATTTTGAATTGAATTACTCAGATTTGAAGTCGAAGAGTTTTTTTTCTCAGTTACCAAGGTTTTATTTTTTGGAGCAGAATTTTTTGAACTTGTTTTATTATTATTACTACCAAAAAGAGCTTCTTGAATTTGTTTATAAGTAGCATTTTTATCTCTTAAAAACCATATTAAAAAAGTATATGTTTTTTCTTCTTTTTTAATTTGAATTTCATAATAGATATCTTGAAGTTTTGACATAATAGCCCTTTGAGGGATAGTTAATGTATTTAAAGATACAATTTGCTCATCTTGAATTTTTAAAAATAGTTCTTGTTCAGTTCCAGAAAATGTTTTTTTAGCAATCTCAACTAGACACTCTTTTTGTCTCATATCATAATAATACGGAGTTGTTCCATATTTAATATGGGAAGAACCAAGTCCACCTCCATTAGTAAGTTCACCTAGGGCTGCTGATGCTATAGTTGTTGTTGTTTCAAATTCTTTTGCAACGTGTGTAGGAGTTGTATATTTGTGTTGTTGAACAAAACGTAGCAAATTATCTTTTGTGAGTAACATATCTATTTAATTATTTTATTTTTGATTTTTAAAATTATGTTACTTTGTTTATAAAACTATGATGTTATTTGTAAATTAATTGCGAAGTTTAATGATAAGCTTTTTATAGTATTTAGTATATATTATTTATACTAAGGCATTTATTTGAATAATTTGAGTATTTACAGTTATGAGAATATAGTTATGAAAAGCTAGGGACATTAAAATTTAAAATTATACAAATCAAACACATATAAACTAAAGAGAAATTATAGAGATTTAAAAATGAGTCAGCCACCACAAGAACTACAAGATGTAAATCAATTTACTGCAAAACTTCATAAAAAGAGTGAAGGTCTAATTACAGAAGGAGTAAAGGCAAGTAAAATTATTAATTCTATTGAAAAAGAGATGTTCTCAAATGGGTATTTGCCCTCGTTTCCTGCTATGCTTGCAATTAATGAAATAGCAGCACATTGGACTCATTTTGAGGAGGATGATTTTGTTCTTAAAAGAGGAGATGTTGTCTGTGTTGATTTTGGGGCTAGTAAAGACGGGTATATTGCAGATATGGCGTATACCATTGTTGTTGGAGGTTCAAGTGGAGATAATAATAGAGATGAGAAAATTTTAAATTTACTTGAAGCAAATAAACAGGCTCTTAATTCTGCAATTGAAGTATCAAATGTGGGTGTGAGTATGAGTGAGATTGGAAGATCAGTATATGAAACCGCTCAAAAGTTTGGATGTAATACCATTCATAATTTATCTGGACATCAAATTTTAAGAAATGTTCTTCACGCGGGCCTTAATGTTCCAAATTATCCTTCAGAGGATAGAACTACTATTTCACAAAATGTACATTTAGCAATTGAACCTTTTTTAACATATGGAGAACCAAAGATTATTACTAAAGGGGGTAGTAATATTTTACATTTAAAGTCCACTAAACCAACACGCGATATTATTGCAAAACAAGTACTTGATACAATAAAGAAGAGTTTTCCAGCACTTCCATTTTCAAAGAGATGGTTACTTGATTCAATTAAAGAAGAATTGTGTGAAGAGCTTGTTACGTGGAAAACATTTTCTAAACAGAAGTTACTTAGAGCATTATCAAGTTTAAAACAAAGTGGACATATTATTGAGTATGATTGTTTGCAGAGTGCAAGTGGTGATATTGTTACTCAATTTGAACATAGTATTTGGTATGGTGAAGTAGAAGATGAGAAACAAGTTCTAACTAAATTAAGGTAGATAAGATATTTGATATTAAAACTTTTTTTAATTATGAAAAGATATACTAAATTTTTATAAATTAGTAGAATTTAACTATAATAAAATGGTACTCACAAAATTATCTTCTTCTTTAAAAGATACTCTTTCAAAAGTGAGAAATTCTCTAACTGTTGATAGAAATTTAGTGGAGGAGGTTGTAAAAGAGATTCAAAAAGCACTTCTGCAAGCTGATGTTCATGTGAAATTAGTGTTAGAGCTCACAAGTTCTATTAGAAAAAGAGCAATTGAAGAACGCTCAGATGTATTAAATAAAAATGAGCAATTAATTACAATTATCTATGAAGAGGTTTCTAATTTCTTAGGAGGGGATGAAGCCTTTGAGTTACAACCAAATATTCAAAATAGGATTTTACTTGTTGGTTTATATGGTCAAGGTAAGACCACAACTGCTGGAAAATTAGGTAATTATTTTAAAGCTCGTTCAAAAAAAGTTGCTTTAATTTCAACTGATACGTGGAGACCCGCTGCGTTTGAGCAATTAAAGCAAATTGGAGCAAGAGTAGATGTTCGAGTGTTTGGAGATCCTTCTATTAAAGATCCTAATGAAATTTATAAAAAATTTGAGTTTGAACTTTCTAAATTTGATATTGTAATTGTAGATAGTGCTGGAAGAGATAGTTTAAATGATGAATTAGTCGAAGAAATTGCATCCTTAAAAGATTTAGTGAATCCTACTGATGTGTTTTTTGTTCTCGGTGCAGATGTGGGTCAAACCGCTCAAAGACAAGCTGAGATGTTTAAGGAGTATATGGATATTTCGGGGGTGATTATTACTAAGATGGATGGTACTGGTAAAGGGGGGGGTGCTCTAAGTGCATGTCATAAAGTACACGCCTCAGTGAGATTTATAGGTGTGGGTGAGAGAGTTGAGGATTTAGAGAGGTTTAATGCTCAAAATTTTGTGTCTGAATTACTTGGAATGGGTGATATTGAGGGTCTTTTAGAAAAAGCAAAATTGGCTCTTAATGAAAAGGATGCTCAAAACTTAGAAGCTAAACTTATGAGAGGAGAGTTTGATTTAGATGATTTGGCTCAGCAGATGAGAGCGATGGGGAAGATGGGTTCTATGTCAAAGATTATGGGAATGATTCCTGGGATGAGTGGTTTAAATATTTCCAAAGACCAACTAGGAGCTCAAGAGGAGAAGATTAAAAGGTGGGAAGTTGCTATGTCTTCCATGACTAAGCGGGAGAGAAAAGACCCTAGTGTTATGAATAATTCTAGAATTACAAGAATTGTTAATGGTTCTGGTGTTGAGAGTTCTGAGATTCGTGAGTTATTGAAGCAGTATAAGATGATGAAGAAGATGATTACGATGTTCAAGAATCCTGAGAATTTTAAGGGTATTGACGAGCAGAGTATGCAGTCTCCTGATGCTATGATGAAAATGATGCAAAAAGCGGGAGGAGGAAAGTTTATGAAGCAGATGATGAAAGGTCGTAGATAAGTTGCTTCGCAACTTGAAATAAAATATCAAACTAACTAGTTCCTACTCCAAACTAACTAAATTTCTATTTATTGGTCTTTTTAAATGCATCATCTATATCTTCTTTATGATAGCCAGCTTTAATTAATTCTTCTTTTAGTACTCTTTTAGAAAAGAGTTTTTTATGTTTAGAAATATATGTGACAATATCTTCAACATCATCTTTCTTGTGTTTAGTTTCATTTTTACTATTATTTTTATGAGAATGAAAATTCATATGTGCTAAACTAATAGTGATAATTAAAACACTAAAGAGAATAATACCTCCTAGGACAATGAATTCTAAATTATTTGAATTCTCTTCATTCTCCATATTAATTACCTCTTCTACATAAGAAGAATCTTTAAATTCAATAACTCCACTATGTCTTAAACCATCAATTTGAAAAAATCCGTCTATTAATGTACATGAATATCTCTCTTCTACTATTTGAGAATCACAAGAGAGTATCAATTCAAATTCTCCTCTACAATCTTGAGAAATCTGTGAAATTGAGGCAATAGGAGCATCTTTAATACACACTTCATTAATATCAGACGAACTTTGCTCAATAATTAAAGATTTAGACTTAGAAGATGTATCGTCTAAAAATACATTATTAACAATCATATAGTTTTTCTCATTAAATTTACTCTCAATAACTTCCATTTGCTCAAAATTAATTTGCGAAATATCAGATTCATCAGTTAAAATAATTACTCCTGTTCTTTGATTTTGAGAATTGAGAATAGAAATACGTGAATTTGTAGATTCTTCAATAGAAGATATTGAAATTTTAAAGTTTGAATTTTGAGAATTAACAGTAAATCGCTCTTCAACAAAAGATTGTTCATTATTAAAAGTCACAACTCTATTTTCATGAACAGATATATTTCTAGCGGTATGTTCAAGAGAATGTTCTTCCCCTTCTTCTTGAATTGTTGAAGAACTATTTTCTTCTTGCATATCATCTTGTTGAGGAGCAGAAGGAGGAAGACTACCCCTACCTCTTCCAGAACTTCTTCTTCCATTATTATTATTTGGTTCTTCTTCAATAATTACTGAGTTAAATGTTGCAAATTCTGTGAAGTGAGTTGTCCATATGATTAAATTATTTCCATCATCATAGTAACATTCTCCATTAGAAATTGCATTTGAAAAATTATTCTCGGATTCACATTGCTCGGAAATATACGTAAATTCTACACTATTTTCTGAAAAACCAACTAGTTTGTCTGTTTCTCCTTTAAATACAAGTCTTACAGGAATTGAAAAATTCAATCTTGAGTAATCAGAACCTATTTTAATTATCCTTGAAATTGATACTCCTCTATCAGCAACAGGTGGAATAACTCTATTATTTATTGTTACATTATTAGAAAAAAGTAATTCACCATTCCAATTAGTTCCATTAATCTGAGTATTTTCAGAAAAATCTACAAAAATATTATTTTTTGTTAAACTTAAATTTCTAGGCAATTGAATTCTTGAATTCTCTACTAATGTATTCAAGTTAACTACTCTACTTCTATTTGAAGAAGAAGTAAAGTTAATAATTGAAATATTGTTCAGGGCTTCTTCATCAATTACAATTTCACTATCCATGAAACTATCATTAATTATAACATTTCTCGTTGAAGTATTAAAGTTAATACCCGATTGATTACTTAAATTAGTTGTTACGAGTTCTTTAATGGTGAAGTTGAATATTTTATTATACCTAACAAATGTAACATTGTCTCTAAATATTTCTAACTCAAGTGATACATTCTGTTCATTTTCACTTCTGTTTACAATTGCAAGATTATTGTCTACTATTGATATAATTTGAGAATTAAAACTTGACCAATTCATTGTAATATTATCATCACTAAATAAATTGTTAGGAAGTCTAAAGTTAAATCTCAAAGGTTCATCAAGAGAAGGAAATAAGACGGATTTATTTAATGAATTTATTAATTCTATTAACCCAGTATCATCTCCTCCACTTGAAATTCCTTCTTTATTATTAGATTTCCCCTCTTCAACTATTTGAGCTATATAAAATATATCAAATAATTCTTGATTAAAAAGGGGAGTGAAGTCTGTAATATTATTTTCCAAGTTTATGAAATAAGTACTTGGACTTTGACACACAGAGATATTTTCATCTCCCTCTAAACTAATGTTTTTAACTTCTTCACAACTTAAAATATGTTCGACCCAGTAATTTCCAGTAGATACGTTAAGAGTTGAATCACTAGCAATTATAGTATTAAAATTATTAAATTCATTCAAACTCCAGTTACTTGAATTAATTGAGTTGTTAGATAAAAAACTATTCTTATAAAGTGTATTATTTTCATTAGAATTATTGAAGTATAGTGCAAGAGTTGAATTACTATCATTAATATCTGAAGAGTTACTTAGAAAATTATTCAAGAAATCATTATTAAAAATAATTGAATTAGAAACTTGATTTAATTCTACTATTATTTGAGAAATATTTGAAAAGGAGTTATTTGAAATTGTAATCAAAGAGCTATTAACAGTTATAATTCCTTTTGAAAAAGAATCTAAATTACAATTTGTAACACTCACATTAGAAGCATCTTCAATTAACATTCCTAACGATGTATTGGAGGAGTTTGAACTATATATAATACCCGATTTTTGACATTGAATCTCAACATTAGAACTTTTAATATTAATGCACGGTTTATTAAACTTAGAAGTTGAAATATTTTCATCTAATATAAATACTCCTTCTCTGTAAATACTCACACAATGTGAGATTTCTTCAAATGGATGTAATGTTTGATTAATTAGAGTTGCAGTAAATAGCATATCATGATTTGAACTTAAAACCAGTTCTTCTTCATCAAAAGATTTATAATAACTCTCAAGTCTGAGTAATGCAAAATTAGAAATAATCGTACTTCTATTAATAACTAATTCCAAATCTCCTTGCTCAGTTCCATTTTGTAAAAGATATGAAGAAACTATATTTCCTGTATTACTTAACACATCAAGATATACATTATAATGAGTAAAATTGTTGCAATCAATAGCTGCAGGGATTTCAAACTGTGAAGTACTAATAGTTGATTCTAACTGTGTTGTATTAAATTCAACAATACAACTCTCACCCATTTTTTCAATAGCTTTAAGTGGTTGAATTCTCCCCCAACCTTGAATCGCTGGAGAAATGTTAATATCAAGAGCAGTTTCTCTTAAAATAGCCTTAATTTCACGTGTAGTAAGAGAAGCATTTTGTTGAAGCATTAAAGCAACGGTTCCTGAGACAATAGGGGTTGCCATTGATGTTCCTGAGTTAAAATAGTGCTGAGTTGAACCTTGACAGTCAGGATTCAATAAAGGATTAACTGAAGCAAAAGAGGATTTTGCAGCACAAATATTAACTCCTGGAGCTAAAATATCAGGTTTTAATGTTCCAATTTCAGTAGGTCCTCTTGAACTAAATGAAGCAATTTCATCATTAATAGTAGTTGCACCAACTGTTATTACTCCTCTTGAACTTCCAGGAGATGCAACAGAATAAAAAATTGGCCCACTATTACCCGCTGCCACAATAGGAATTGAAATTTGAGCAATTTCATCAAGTTCTAAATCAACTACAAAGTTAGGATTATTTACCAGGGGGACTCCTAAACTCATACTAATAATATCAGCACTATTTGAATAATTCATCTCTCCAGTTGGATCTAATGCTCTCTCTAGAGCATCAATAATCCAACTAATCTCTCCACCGCCTCCTATATCTGGAAATACTTTATAAATGTAAAAATCAACTTCAGGTGCCACTCCTCTAAACTGAGCATTTGAATTATTTGAACCAATTGTGGACGCTACGTGAGTTCCATGTCCTTGCCTATCCATAATATCTAAGGGATTTGAAGATGAAAAATCGAAAAAATCCGCAATTCTATCACACTCTTGAGGAGTTGAACAACTTCCAAAATCGGGATGAGTGTAATCAATTCCTGTATCTAATACTGCAACTCTAATTCCTCTTCCAGTTAAATTTGTATCATTAATTTGTATATTATAAATTTCATTAAGTTCTAATAATTCTCGGGTTTGTTCTGAAATAAATAATTCAACTTTATAATTAGGTATAATTTTAAGATCTGGAAATTGTTCAATTAAAAATTCAATCATCTCGATATCAGTTTGAACTGTAATTCCTGAAAATAAATGTTTATGTTCTTTTAAAATTGAAAATCTTCTTTGAGAATCAAAAGAATTTTTATGTAGGTTTGTAGTTTCAAAAGAATCTAAATCTGCTTGTTCAGAGATATTATTATTTTTATTTCTCTCTTCAATTAAATTTTCAATTATATGTATTTTTTGAGTAAAGTTTTTTATAAATTCATCAGCAATTTTTTTAGTTTCAACTAAATACCTATTATTATCATTGTTATTGCTATTTTTTTCAAAAGTGCTACTTTCAATTTCAATTCCCTCATTAAAGAAATTGAACATATGAGGCAGAGAAGATTGATTTTTTTCTTTTTGGGCTATGTTTTTTATTGAATTATATGTGTGTAAAAATCCTCTCTCATCAAATATAATAATAAATTGATTTTCAACAATTGACTTAGAGTTTTGCTCAATAAATTTTTCTAATTCTAAAAATTTTAAATTAGATTGTTTGATATCAGACTCATTTTTATTTAAATCTTCAAATGAAGTGTTTGCAAATGAGCTGTGGGAGAAATAATTTAACATAAAAACTAATAATAAAAATAGTATTATCTTATTTAAAAAAAGACTCTTTTTTTTAAATTTAAAATTTAAATTCATTCTAATATATTATTCATAAGAACATTATTTTATTAAATTATTCAATAATAATTAGTAGTGATAATTAATAGTGATAATTTGAAATAATAGTTTTTGTAAATTAGGTTAATTTTATGTTGATTTTATATTGATTTTATGTTATGAATTAAAAGTATTCTAATTATGAGATGAATAAAATATTTAAAGTAATTTTATTAGTCAATTAGTATGATAATTAATGTTTTAGCTCTTCTCCCATTTATCCTCATCATTTATTTTTTAGTTATTAAAGGAGTGAAATCGTATAAAGTAATGATTGGAGTATATATTACAACTATGCTACTTCTCTTATATGTGTGGCAGATGGAATTTATCACAGCTCTATTTGCAACTTTAAGAGGTGTATTGGTAAGTTTAGAAGTGTTTTTAATTATCATTAGTGTGTTGATGCTTTTTAGTTTGCTTGAGAAGAGAGGAAAACTTGAAATTATAAAAAATTTTTTAAAAAAATATTCTTCAAATAAGCATGTTCAAATTATTATTATAGGTTGGTTTGTTGTGAGTTTTTTTGAAGGGATTGCAGGGTTTGGAACTCCTGCTGCTATTACTGCTCCTTTATTAGTTTTTTTAGGATTTAGAGCACTCACTGCTATTGTAATTACACTTGTAGCAGATTCTGTCTCAGTTGCATTTGGAGCATTTGGAACACCCGTTATCATAGGAATTGCATCATCAGTTTCTTCAACTATTTCAATTGAACAAATAACAATTATCACATCATTACTCAACGCAGTTGTTGGATTAGTAATGCCATTAATATTACTTTTTTTGTATCACGTATTAGAGAAAATTCCTCTTAAAGAACTTAAACCAAGTATACTTTTTGCTCTTTTAAGTGGATTATTTTTTGCAATTCCTTTTGTACTTACAGCAGTATTTGTGGGACCTGAGCTTCCTTCTGTTATTGGAGCTGTAGTTGGACTTATTGCAACAATTTTCATGGTAAGTTTTGGAGTTGGAATTGAAAGAGCAAATTCAACTAAAACACCAATTTCACAGATTCTTTTAGGAGTAAGTCCTTATTTTTTCTTAATTGGTCTTCTTCTCATCACACGATTAGACTTATTTAATGTGTCAGTTCTTATTAATTTATTACGTATTGAATTTACATTTTTGCAAACAGGAATTCAATCCTTTGTATTTACTGCAAGTTCACCAGGAGTATTAATTTTACTTACATTTGTAGTATTTTCATTAATATATTTAAAAACACAATCATTGAAAAAAGAAGATAT
Organism: Candidatus Woesearchaeota archaeon; assembly: GCA_047602745.1. Lineage (GTDB taxonomy): Archaea > Nanobdellota > Nanobdellia > Woesearchaeales > UBA583 > UBA583. The sequence goes on from JBLKOJ010000009.1 coordinate 12,917, forward strand.
AACTTCAATCTTCTCAGAATCATTTTCAAAAGTTAAATTTGTGTTCATCACACTTCTCTTCACATTAAGTTTTGTACAACTTCTCTTAAATTCAAATATTAATCTTTCAGTCTATGATGGAATTCCGCAAATTATTGGAGCAATGTTTTCAAATTTAGGACCTTTGTATATTTTAGTTGCTCCTCTTATTGGAGCATTTGGTTCATTCATTGCAGGTTCAGCTACGGTTTCAAATCTTATCTTCTCCTCCCTGCAAGTTGAAGCAGCTTTGAGTAATGGAATATCTCAAGAATTAATTTTAGCACTTCAAGCATCAGGTTCAGCAGCAGGAAATATGATTGCAATTCATAATATTTTAGCGGTGAGTGCGTTAGTTGGAGTGTATGATAAAGAATCTCAAATAATAAAAATTAATATGATAATTGTAGCAATATATTGTGTGATAATATCACTACTTGGATTTTTACTTGTAGTAGGAGGATTTATTTAAAAAATATTTTGGGACATTTTAATTGAGCTTTTTAGTCTAATTCAAATTCTTTTAAAAATTTTTGAATATCTTTAAATTTAGTCAGAAATTCATGTCCTTTTGAACTCAAACTAATACTCATTTTATTTTTAGAGTCAACTTCTTCAATTACAAATTCTTTTTCTAATAATTCCTCATAATAGTTATTAAAGTTTTCATAGGACAAGTTTGAAAATCTCAAAAGAGGAGTTTTTTTAATTTGATGATGTTTCTTAACAATAGAGAGTATGTCAAAAATAACTTCTAATCTACTTCTTTTGGATTTCATTTTTATTATGGTTAAAGATTTTTTATGTTTAGTTTAAAGATAATTCTAATAATTATAAATATTAAAATTGATAATATTGCAGAAATTTCCCTTGTAAGGAACTGGATTTGTAGGAGAAATTGAGTTAAATTAAAAATCCAAAAAACAAATAATAACAAGTAAATACTTGAAATTTTTCCTAAAAATTTTTTATTTTTATAAAAATAGATGTTAACTAAAAGAAAAATTGATAAAATAAAAATTATAATTAATTGGAGGTAAACAAGTTGAGTTCTTGTAAGTAAAATTAAACTAAAAATTATAATAACAACACTTAATGCTATTAATATTTTTTTATTTTTGAAAATATCTGATATACTTTTATGATTTATAATACTCATAAAAAGATAAATTATACCTATAATTGAAAATATTTGTGAAAAATAGGGTATTATAAAAAAATATCCCATAAAAATTTTTTGAAATTTAAAAAGAATAAATATATATTGAATTAATGAAATTAGACTAGATAGTCCAATAAATGCAAATCCTGTTCTAAAATAAAAAATCCCTAAATGATTTGTGAGTTTATATATATATGAAGTCTTAAAGAATATATAACTAGAAATAATGAGTATTAAAACTAGACTTAGCAATTCTAAATATATACCAATTGTAGATATTTCAGATAATCTTAAAGGTCCTACTAACATTTAATTATTTAGATACTGTAATGTTTATAAACTATGTGGATGTATAGTATATCTTTTTGTTTCTTTTTGTTTATATAGTAAAAAGTACTTAGTTTATCTATGGCAAAAAGAGCCATGGAGAAAAAAGAATGAAAAAAGCAATTATAGGAATACTAATGGTAATATTATTAATGTTTGGAAGTGTGTTTGCATACTCCCATAATCAAGGAGAGGAAAAAAACTGTGAGGAAATGCAGAGTATATTTGAACAAAGAGATTTTCACGCTTTTACTCAATTAAGTAAAAGTAAAGGGAAAATGAGAGAGCATCTTAATGAGGATAATTTTCATTTATTTGTAGAAGCAAGAGAGGAAAGATTAAAAGGTAATTTTGGACCAATGAATGAACTTAAAGAAGAATTTGGACTTTCAAATAAGGAGGGTAAACAAAACCAGAAAAGGATGATGAAAAATCAACATAGAAATAATAATTAATAATTTAATATAATTATTATTATTATCATTAAAATCAACTAGGAAAATAAATTAGAATTATAATATTTTTTATTTAATATTATTTAATCTGATTTATTTATAATTATTATTCTTAAAACTTGTATCATTTATCAGTTAAAAAATAGACTTGAAGTCCATCTTACTTATATATTTACAAATACTGACATAATTATAATGATACAAATAAATAGAATATCAAAAGTGACAATTCTAATGACTATATTAGTTTTATTTTTTTCGGTTTTATTTGCTTATAATGGAATTGAAAATTTAGGGAATGAAGATAGATTTACTCTTACGCAAGATGAAATTGATGGACTTCTTTTGATGAGGGAGGAGGAGAAGTTAGCAAGAGATATGTATTTGAAGTTATATGATATTTGGGAACTTGAAATTTTTAAAAATATAGCAAATAGTGAAGAATCTCATACAAATGCTGTGAAAAAATTGTTAGATAAGTATGGAATTGAAGACCCAATGAATGTAGATGAATTTGGAATTTTTGTAGATCAAGAGTTACAAGAATTATTTGATTCATTAGTTGAAAAAGGCTCAAAAAGTTTACTTGATGCTCTACTAGTTGGTGCAACAGTGGAGGATTTAGATATTTATGATTTACAACAATTAAAAGAAATGACTGATAAAGAGGATATTATTAGAGTTTATAATAATTTAGAAAAAGGTTCAAGAAATCATATGAGGTCATTTATGAAATTAATTGAAGAGCAAGGAGGAGAATATCAAGCTCAGTTTATATCTGATGAAGAATTAAAATTGATTCTCTCAACTGAAATGGAAAGAGGACCTTATAATGAAAACTGGACTCAAAATTTGTTATTAGATATTAATGAGGACGATAATAATTTAGAAGAAGAATCTTTCTTAGAAAAAGAAGAAGTTATGTTGATATGAATTTATTTGAAAGGTTTGTTCAATGGATGAGAAATATTTTTAGAGGATAATTTTTTCCCCTCTTAAGTTTTTAAAAGAATATTTAAATATAATACAATAAAAAATAGTATAATGTTACATGTTGAAAAAATAAATGAAAAAGTTACGTTTGTTGGTGCAAAAGATCCTGATTTGAGAATATTTGATGTGTTTATGAAAACTCCATTTGGAACAACCTATAATTCATATATTATTAATGGAGGAGAAGAGTATGCTTTAATTGATTCAGCAAAAGAATATTTTATTGAAGAATATATTGAGATGTTGAAAAAAGAGGTCGGAGATTTGAAAAAAATTAAATACTTAATTTCAAATCATATGGAACCAGATCATAGTGGAGAAATTGGAAGATTACTTCAAGAGATGCCTCACCTAACTATTGTAGCAACACCATCAGCACAAGGATTTTTAAAAGAGATTGCAAATAATGATTCATTTAATTTTTTAGAAGTAAAAGAAGGAACAACTCTTCAAGTGGGAAGTGAGACACTAAGTTTTGAAATTGTTCCAAATATGCATTGGCCTGAGACAATGGTTACGTATTTACATTCAACAAAACAACTTTTCACGTGTGATATTTTTGGAGCACATTATTGTAGTGATCATGTATATGCTGATCAAGTTGAAGAAGAACATAGACAACAATATCTAGGAGCACAAAAATATTATTATACCTGTATTTTCAAACCATTTTTTGAGTATGTGTTAAGTGCTACAAAAAAACTTTCTAAATTTGAAATTAAAGAATTATGTCCTGCTCATGGGTGTGCTCTAAGAGTTACTAAAAAGAAAAACTGGATTAAAGAAGTAATTGAAAATTATAATACTTGGTCTAATGATCACGCAGTTATTGAAGAAGATAAAATTGCTATTTGCTATACTTCAGCATACGGATACACTGCTCGAATTGCTCAAGAAATTGCAAAAGCAATTGAAGCTCAACATTTACGACCGGTGCTAGTTGATTTAGTGACTCAAAAACCTCAAGATGCAATTCGAGAAATTTTAACTTCACAAGCATTTTTAGTGGGTTCACCAACAATTAATGCGGATACTCAACCTCAAATCTGGGAAACTCTGCATAGTTTATCTCCTATGGATGTTGAAGGAAGACTTGCTGGAAGTTTTGGAAGTTTTGGGTGGTCAGGAGAGGCTGTAAGAAATATTGAGAGTAGACTTTCCCAATTAAAATGTGAGGTGTATAGACCATCGTTGAGAATTAAATTTAATCCAAATACTGAGGAGAAATTAAAAAAAGCGTTTGTGTTTGGTGAACAATTTGCTAAAAAAGTATTATCTTTAAAAACTCTACCTAAAACAGATTGGGCAAAGATTAAAACAGGAAAATGGAAGTGTTTAGTATGTGGAGAAGTATTTGAAGGAGAATATCCTCCTGAAGAGTGTCCTGTGTGTGGTGCTCCTGCAGATCAATTTGTTGAAATTTTGGATAAATCAAGTGAGTATAGTAGTGAAGATGAGAGGAGAATAGTAATTGTAGGAGGAGGAGTTGCAGCAATTTCAGCAATTGAGAGTATTCGTGAGAGAAATACATATGCTCCTATTGTGATGTGTAGTGATGAGAAAATTTTACCGTATTATAGAATTTTACTTTCTAAAAAATTATGTACTGAGCTTGAATGTGAAATTAAATCTCAACAATGGTTTAAAGAAAATAATGTTGAATTAAAACTTGACTCAAAAATTGTACAAATTAATCGTGAACATAAGTATGTTGAAACATTGCATGGTGAGCATATTGGATATGATAAACTCATTATTGCAACAGGAGCAAGAGCAAATTGTGTGCCAGTTCATGGAAGAGATAAAAGAGGAGTATTTTGTCTGCGTTCAAGAGAAGATTTTAACAGAATTGATGAGTTTGTGAAATCTAAACATGTTAAAAAAGCAGTTATTCAAGGTGGAGGTATTTTAGGAATTGAAGTTGCATGTTCACTCATGAAACAAGGAATTGAAGTAACAGTGGTTGAGTTTTCAAATAGAATTATGCTCAGACAATTAGATACAGATGGTTCAGAATTATTACAAAGGCACCTTGAAGATAATGGGATGAATATTTTAGTAAGTGAGAGTATTGAAGAGATTTATGGGACAGGTCATGATTTAATGGATGTATGTGGAGTTGAATTACAAAATGCTCAAAAGAGAATTGATTGTGATTTAGTTATTCAAAATACAGGAATTATTGCAAATACTGAACTTGCAAAAGCAGCAGGGCTTACTGTTAATCGTGGAATTATAGTTAATGCGAGTATGCAAACTGATGATGAGAATATTTTTGCGTGCGGAGATTGTATTGAGTTTCAAAAATACCCTGGAGGATTATGGGCTATTGCAATTGAGCAAGGAGAAGTTGCAGGAGCACAAGCTATTGGGGATAGTAGTGTTCAATATTTTCCTAAACCTATTTCAACAAGTTTTAATGAATTTGGATATAAGACATTTTCAATTGGAGATTATGGATATAAAGAGGATGCAAAAGAGTATCAAATTTTAGAATTAAAAGATCCTAAAACAGAAGTGTATAGAAAATTCTATTTCTTAAATAACATATTTGTAGGAGGAATTTTAATGGGAGATACGAAAAAAGCAGTACATTTAAGAAAAGCAATTGATAAGGGAAGCCAAATCCAAACATTCCTTGACGCTCACTTCTTAGATGAATAAAGTTCCCTAAGTTTTGTTTCACAAAACTTGAATATTTTTTACTTTGAAAAATTATATTAATCTGAAAATGTTTACATAAACAATGAATGAAGTTGATAAGTATCTTAAATCAATTGAAGAATTAACTTTAGATGAAAAAGTAATCTGTGCGTTTGAATTTGTTCAAAAAATTCCTTATAAAGTTTGTAAATTTGATTCTACAAATGAATTTATTAAAAATAATTTTGGAGATTGCAGACATAAACATTTATTTTTATTTGAAGTTTATTCTAAATTAGGTTTTAAAGTGGAAAAAATTAGAGTTTTTTTTGATTGGAAAGATTTGCCAATTCCTTTGAAAAAATTGGAAGTCTTAAATAAATCGGGTACTATTTTTCCACATAGTGCTCTATATTTATATAAAGGAAATAAAAAAATATTAGTTGATGCAACTTGGCAACCTTCTTTAGAAAAATTTGGTTTTCCAATTACTAAAAATTGGAATGGAAATTCAGATACAAAAAATATTACAGAAGGAAAAGTTGAAACTTTATCTTTAGAAGAATATGAAAATAGAAAATCTGAGTTAAATTTAGTTAGAGATGAACTTTTAAAATTTGCAGATGAAATTAATGATTTTTTAAAAGAATATTCCTAAGCACATCCTCGTTACAAATATCTTTTTTTAACTTTTCAATTTTCCTCCTCCTCAATTTTTATAAACTCCTCCTTTATACCAGTTATATGCATCAAAATTATGCTAAATAATAAATTTCTCTGCGATAGTTGGTTTATTAAAGAAGATGATATGTACCACATGTTTTATCTTCAAGCTGATAAAACTGATGATCCCGAACTTGGACATAATAATAGTGTCTCAATTGGACATGCTATATCAAAGATTTGATTAATTGGGAAGAAGACTGTGCTTGATCCTTCTAACAAAGATGAAGATTAGGATAATTTATCTCTGTGGACTTGATGTGTGTTAAAAAAAGATAATGTGTATTATATGTTTTATACTGGAAGAACCAAAGATAAAGATTCAATATGTATTCAAAAAATTGGACTTGCTACATCTTTTGATTTAATTCATTGGGTAAAATATGAAAATAATCCTCTTCTTGAAGTAAAAGAGCATTATCATATTGATAATGAAAAAAATAAGCTTGGGAAAATAGGAGCATTTAGAGGTCCAGATGTTTTTTACCATGAAGCTCATGGAGCATATTTTATGCTCATCTCAGCAAGAGAGAGTTCTATTAATCTAAAAGATGAAATGTCTGTTGTGAGAATTATTGAACAAATTAATGAGCAAAATTTTACTGTAATGGGGTGGCTTAATAACAATAAAACAGGAGAATTTGTTGGAGCATTATCAAAATCATTTAGACTTAGATTTGAAGGAGATATAATTTATAAAATACATTAATAACATATTTATGTGAATTTAAATTCAAACATTTCCATTCTTCTTGTAATTTATAAATACTCATCTACTAGGAAAATGTATGACATCTCAAGAAGTTAAAACATATAAAAAAGTATTAGATAAAGTTGAAGAGTTACAACTAATCTCAAAAGAAGATATTTCAACTCTTCACCATCCAGATAAAATTACACAAGTGTATTTTCCACTTAGAAGAGATTGTGGAGAATTAGAGTATTTAGAAGGAATTAGAGTTCAATATGATAATTCACTTGGACCATATAAAGGAGGAATTAGATTTCATCAAGATATTGATTTAGATGAAGTAAAAGAACTTGCATTTTTAATGAGCTTAAAAACTGCACTTGTAAATATTCCATTTGGAGGAGCAAAAGGAGGAATTACATTTAATCCTAAAAAGTATTCTTCAGCTGAAATTGAAAGAATTTCACGTACTTATGTGGAGGAGATGTTTTCAATTTTAGGTGCCAATAAAGATATTCCTGCTCCTGATGTCAATACGAATGCTCAAATTATGGGATATTTTGTAGACGAGTTTGAGAAAATCGCACAGCGAAAAGAACTAGGTTCTTTTACTGGAAAAGCAGTTGAGATAGGGGGAAGTCAAGGAAGAAATATTTCAACTTCATATGGTGCATTTGTAATTTTAAAAGAATTATATAAAGAGTCAAATAAAGAGAGTGAAGACATTTCAAATGTTACAATTGCTATTGAAGGATTTGGAAATGTGGGACAAAATTTAGCTAAATTTGCTCAAAAAGAAGGATTCAAAGTTGTTGCAGTGAGTGATTCAAGTGGAGCAGTGTATAATGAGAATGCTTTAAATATTGGTGAATTAATTACACATAAACAAGAGAGAAAATCACTTAGTGAATATTCAAATGCAGATACTCAAAATATTTTAAATGAGGAATTAAAAGCACTAGATGTTGATGTATTAGTCCCAGCAGCATTGGGAGGAAGTATTAATAAGAGTAATGTTTCTTCAATTAAAGCAAAGTATATTATTGAACTTGCAAATGCTCCTATTACATCACAAGCTGATGAAGAGTTGCACAAAAGAGGTGTTGTAATTATTCCTGATATTTTAGCAAATGCGGGAGGAGTGATTGTATCATATTTTGAGTGGGTTCAAAATACACAAAATTGGTACTGGGAGTATGATGAAGTAATTTCAAAATTGGAGGAGAAAATATCATCCTCTTACAAAGAGTTACAAGAGTATGCACAAGAAAATAATGTTAATTTACGAGTAGGAGCGTATGCTCTTGCACTTAAAAGAATTAGTGATGTTAAAAGAATAAGAGGAGAACTGTAGCATTTAAGATTTTCAAAGAAAATCTTGAAATTTTCACATTTAAATCATTTTTTTCAAAATTCTATTTTCCTCATACTCAAACTTTATAAATAATAATTCTTAGTAAAATATTATGAAACAAAAACTTAAATTTATTGATCTTTTTGCGGGAATTGGTGGATTTAGAATTGCTTTGGAAAATTTAGGTTATGAGTGTGTGTTTTCATCAGAATGGGATAAATATGCCCAAGTAACCTATAAAGAAAATTTTAATGAAGTACCTAGTGGAGATATTACAAAAATTTCTGAATCTAGTATACCCAAGCATGATATAATTTGTGGAGGTTTTCCTTGTCAAGCATTTAGTATATCTGGAAAACAAAAAGGTTTTGAAGATACGAGAGGTACATTATTTTTTGATATTTTAAGGATTGCAAATTATCATAAACCAAAAGTTTTATTTTTAGAAAATGTAAAAAATTTAATTAAACATAAAAATGGAGATACTTTAAAAACTATTATTAAAAAATTGGAAGAATTAGATTATAGTGTTTTTTATGAAGTTTTAAAAGCCAGTAATTATGGAATTCCACAAGCAAGAGAAAGAGTATATTTTGTTTGTTTTAGAAATGATTTAGGAATAAAAAATTTCACATTTCCAAAACCTACTAATAAGAAAATTTTTGTAAAAGATATTTTAGAATCAATTGTAGATGATGATTTTTTTATTAATAGAAATGATATTGAATTTAGGGAAAGAGAAGAATCTTTTCAATTAAAACCTATTCAGATTGGTAAGATTAATAAGGGTGGGCAAGGGGAGAGAATTTATAGTATAAATGGACATGGAATTACACTCTCTGCTCATGGAGGAGGAATTGCTGGCAAAACTGGTGCTTATTTAGTAAATGGTAAAGTTAGGAGATTAACTCCAAGAGAATGTGCAAGACTTCAAGGATTTCCTGATTCGTTCAAAATTCCAGTTTCAAAAAGTCAAGCATATAAACAATTTGGGAATAGTGTTTCAATACCAGTTTTAAAATTGATTTTTGAAAAAGTAAATAAGATTTTGTTAGGTGAACTAGTTGAAAAGTCATTACTAGATTATGAGATAAAAACTGAACAATCTTTAAGAAATGAAACACCTTTATTTTAACTTATTAAAATGGATTTGGATGAAAAAATTAAATTAGGTTCTCAAACGGCTAAAAATGGTTTTAGAAATGAAGAAGATGTAATTATTAAATTTAATAATTGGAAAGGAGATTCTGATGCTCAAAATTGGTTAACAATTATGAAATATAACTTAGATGAAATAGAAGAAGTAAAAGCAGTAAAAATTAAAGGTACTTATAAAACTGATGTTCAAGTTCAAGTTTCAATTAAGTTAAAGGAAGTAATTGATTGTGAAAATTTATCTCTTAAGTTAGTTAGTAATTCTTCAGGTTTTAACCAAATTGATAAGAGATAGGTTGACAAATATGTTGAATTATGGAATATTCCAGATGAAATTACAAAATTATTAAAATTGTTACAGGTGAACTAAATTCAGATAAAAAAGATTTAAGAGATAAAAGAAGAATGTTCTTAGATGAAATGTCTAATGAAGAACAAAATCTTATACTAAGTTTTTTTAAAGAAAATAAAATTTTGATTATTTCAGATATACTAAAAGGAAGAGAAAAATTTACTGCTAGTTGGATGTTAGTAATTTTGAAAAAAGATTCAAATTCTTATGATTGGGCATTAAAAGATATAAATTCTGTTATGAATATATATGGGAAAGGTGAAGTTGAAATTACTAATCGTGGTAGTTTAAAAATTGGTAATATTACGATGCAAAGAAAAGGAGGTGATAGTGGAAGAGATTCTGCTAAAATGCTACAATTTAAAATAAATCCCTGTCTAATTTTTGATGAGAATAAATAATTGAATTTTGCTAATATATAATATTATTGAAATAATTTTATTATATATAAAATTATCTTCTTCTTCTCCTTCCTCCCCCTGTAATGCTATATAATATTTATAAATTAAAACTCTAATATTAAAGTAGATTAATGATTAACTCCAACTATTATTTATCACTTTCGAAATTATTACATTCTCCCATGACTCAAATATATATTTTTGAGAGTATATTTATGTTTGTAAAAACACTAGTTGGAGTATTTATTCCTTTGTATTTATATTCACAAGGAGTAAATTTAGTTGAAGTGTTTATTTTTATGGGATTAGTTTCATTTGTAAAAGTTTTAATTCAACCATTTGCAATTTCAATTTTAAATAAAATAGGATTTAAATGGACATTATTCTTGTCAATTCCTATATATATTATGTTCTTATATTCAATTAATGATATATCAAACTCTTATACAGAGCTTTTAATTAGTTTAACATTACTTGCCTTATATCTTGTTTTATTTTGGCCTGCAATGCATGCAGAAATTGCACAAAGAAGTTTAGGTAATTCTTCTAAAATTGGAAACTTACAACTCATTATTACTATTGTTACAGCATTTGCACCAGTAGTAGGAGGATTTTTATTAGAATTTTCCTCATATCAAATTTTATTATTAATCTCATTAATATTACTCATATTAGCTTCAATTCCTCTACTACTATCAAAAGATATTCCTCTTAAAAAAATTAATTTTAATTATATAACCATTATTAAATATTTGGGACTTAGAAAAAATCGAAGTAATGTGCCTTTTTATGGAGAAGGAATTGAAGGGACTTTAGTGTTAGTTGTTGCACCAATTTTATTTTTTATTTGGATGAATTCTAATTTTGCAACAGTTGGACTCATACTGACAATTGTTTCATACATTACAATTATATTTGTATTTATATTTAAAAAAATAATGTTAAAATATCCTAAAAGAAGATTACTTAAAAGAGTTTCGCAAGTTACAAGTATAACTTGGATATTTAGGTGTGTTGCTTTTAGTATAGGAGGAGTACTTTTAATCATATCAGAAGTGCTAGATAAAATGATTGGAAAAGCATTTTACATTTCTTATACAAGCGTTCTTTTTGACGTTGAAGAAAAAGATAAATTGTTTGACTATATTATGCAACGAGAAGTTGGGATAGGGTTTTCTAAATTTCTAATAAGTCTTGTAATTGCAACATTTCTCTATATTTTTGATCAATCAATTATCGTATTAATAATAGTTTTACTCCTAGGAATTGCAGCATCTCTTATGAAAGGAATTTTAGCAGATTTAACTAGGTAGATTTTAGATATATTTTTTAGTATTAATTATATCTTAATTTTAAATAATACAAAAAATTTAAATAGTATATTCTCTATCTTTAAGTATGAGTCAAAAAAATTCAGATTTTTCTTACGAACTAGAAGTTCAAGAAATGTGGGAACAAAAAGAAGTTTATCAAAAAGTTAAAGAACAAAAACAGGGAAGAGAAGTATTTTCATGGGTTGAAGGTCCACCTTATCCAACTGGAGAAGCACATTTAGGACATTTAAGAAATTGGGCAATTAAAGATGCTGTTTTTAGATTTAAACGATTTCAAGGGTATGATGTGTATACTAAAGATGGGTATGATGTTCATGGACTTCCAATTGAGCAAAAAGTACAAAAAGAATTGGGGATTGAAGACACAAAACAACTTTTAAAATTTGGAGAAGAAAGATTTGTCGATAAATGTAGAGAATATGTTGACAAAATTATTAATGATATGAAAGGACTAAGAGCTAGATATGGATTAAGTATTGCAAAAGAACATTATCAAACTTCTCACCCTCAGTATATTTCAATGGCGTGGAGATTTTTCAAACAAGCACAAGAAAAGGGATTATTGTATAAAGATTATAGGTGTGTAGCATGGTCACCAGGACTTGAAACAACGCTTAGTGATTATGAAGTAAAAGATAGTTATGCAAAGCTAAACGATCCTTCAATTTATGTGCGAATAAAACTTAAAAGTAAGCATACAACAACAGGACTTGATGAGTATGTAGTTATTTGGACAACTACTCCTTGGACACTTGAAGCCAATCTAGCTGTTGGTGTACATAAAGATTTTGAATATTCAAAAGTTAAAGTGAATTTTGAAGATGGGGAAGAGTGTGTATTAATTGTAGCAACAGCTCTAGTTGAAAATTGTATGAATATCTTTTCTAAATCAAGGGCTATCTCAAAGTATGAAGAAGTTGAAGTTCTTAAAGGAGAAGAGTTAGTTGGATGTAGATATGAACCAATTTACACAGAAAATGTAACACAAAAACGACTACACAAAGATGAAAATTATCATAGAATTGTACACGCAGATTTTGTAAGTTTAGGTGGACATGAAGATGCATATTTAGAAAAATTAGAGAGAAAAAAGTTCAAACATGATCATACCCAAGATATTGCAACGAGTCAAGAAGAAATTGTAGAACATCAAAAAGATGTGGAAAAATTTGAACAAGAAGAACAATCTCTTAAAGAAAAAATTGTTACAGAAAACTCTTCTTCGCAGAAGAAAAAAATTGCTGATGGAACAGGATTAGTTCATGAAGCTCCAGCACATGGAATGGAGGACTTCGAGTTATGTAGAGATTTAGGAATTACAGAAGCCTATTCTATTGTTGGAACAAAAGGAGAGATGATTAAAGAGAGTAAATGGGCTGGGACATTTTTTAAAGATGCTGATAAACTCATTATTGAATATTTAATGAGAACAAAACAAATGCTTCATTATGAATTTAAAGAGCACAAATATCCTCTGTGTTGGAGGTCAAAAGTTCCAATTGTATATCGAACGACAGAGCAATGGTATATTAGAAGAAGTGCATTAATTAGTGATATGATTGAAGCAAATACCAATGAAGTTGAGTGGTTTCCAAAAACTGCAAAAGGAGCATTTAATAATTTACTTTCAAACGCAGGAGATTGGGCAATTTCAAGACAGAGATTTTGGGGAACACCGATTCCAATTTTTGAACATAAAGAGAGTGGAGAATATATTGTAGTAGGTTCAAAAGAAGAATTAGAAGAACTAAGTGGAGTTCAATTAGAAGATGTACATAAAACTGATTTACAACCTTTAGTAATTAAAAAAAATGGAAAAGAATTTAAGTATGTAAATTATACGTGTGATGTGTGGTTTGATTCAGGTTGTGCAAGTTTTGCATCTCACTATAATGAAGAGTTAAGTTTTGATGAAATTATTGAAAAATATTATCCTCTTTCTTGGATTACAGAAGGGGAAGATCAAATGAGAGGGTGGTTTTCTTCTCTTATGAATGTTGGATATTTGACAACAGGTCAAGTTCCCTACAATCAGGTATTATTTTACAGATTTGTAATGGATAAAGATGGAGTGAAAATGAGTAAGAGTATTGGAAATGGTATTTCTGGAAATGAAGCAATTGATATGTGGGGAGCTGATAAAACACGATATTACTTATTGTATAAAACTGCACCAGAAGAGCAATTAAATTTTAATCCAGAAGAATTTTCAATTATAGATGGAGTGTTTAATACCATTGAGAATATATTTAAATTTACAAATTCATATATTGAAGAACATCAGGAACATTTAGAAGAGGATGTGAATATCGAGAATGTGGAAGATCTTTGGATTTTAAACACATTGCAAAGAACACAGAACTCAATTATTGAATTTATGAACGAATATCGATTTGATCAAGCAATTAGAGAATTAGGAGAATTTATCGTGGAGCAATATTCAAAAACATATCTAAAACTTATTAAGGAGAGAAGTGAAGGAGTGGATGTGGCAATGATGAAAATATGTACTACTGTAAATAAAGCAATTTGTGTCAATTTAGCAATGTTCTCACCATTTAAAGCAGAAGAGTTGTATCAAAAATCAGTTTTATTATTTAAACAAGATAGTGTATTATTAGAAGAATTTGAAACTTACTTCACTGATGAGAATAGTAATGTTATAGAATATTTTTCAGTTGCACAAGATATTGTTCAGGCAATTTTAAGTAGTCGCGAAAAAGCAAAAATTGGAGTTAGATGGCCACTTAAAAAAGTAAAAATTATCTCATCTAACAAAGAATTAAGTTCTAATTTACAATCTTTTCAAACGCTTATTAAACAACTTACCAATATTGATGAGATTTCATATGATTCTGATGGTATTGAAATGAGTTATGTAGTAAAACCAAATTTTGCATCATTAAAAGAGAGTTTTGGCTCAGAGATGGGAAGAGTAATTGGAATTGTTAACAAAGAAAAAGATACAATTATTTCAGCAATTCAAAGGGGAGAAAAACAAATTTCAATTTCAGGTGTAGATTTAGATCTCAAAGAACATATTTTAGTTGAAACAGTAATTTCATCAGCTAGTGAAATTATTAGTTCTAAATTTAGTTTAGGAGATGTAATTGTAAATACTGAGCAAGATGATGACTTAATTAAAAGAGGATTTGTAAGAGAGATTGTAAGAAGAATTCAAGATTTAAGAAAAGAAGCAGGGTATGAGAAAAGAGATGAGGTTTGCTTATCGCTTGAAGGTTCAAGTGAGTATTGTTTTGATGTATTTAATGAATATCAAGAATTTATTATGCAAAAAGTAGGAGCAAACACACTAAGAGAGAGAGTTCTCAAATTCTCCAAAGAAGATACAATTAAAGAGGAGAAGATTTGTGTAAGTGTAGAGAAGAAAGAGAGTTGAATAAATTTAAAAAGTTAATCACTTTTTAAAATTTTCAACGATAACTTTTTTTCAACTCTTTAATTACTACTGAATTTTATATATAATTTTAAGTTTTATTTTAGTAATGGAACTCTATTTAGACACGGGTAATATTGATGAAATTAAATCAGTTATTCATACTGGCCAAATATCGGGTGTTACAACAAATCCAACTTTAATTTTAAAAAATCATACTTCAGATTTGAAAACTTTTAAAGAAATTTTACTTGAAATTATTAATGCTATTAAACAAGAACGAGATGATTTTACTCTTAGTGCAGAAGTTACTCATATTAATTCAGTTGAGGAGATAATTCATCAAGGTAGAGAACTCAGTATAATTGACCCTCACATTATTGTTAAAATTCCTTTTACAAAAATTGGCCTTGAAGCTGTAAAAACTTTATCATATGAGGGAATTAGGTGTAATGTAACATTGTGTTTTTCTCTTACTCAAGCAGTTTTAGCAGCAAAAGCAGGAGCATGGTGTGTGAGCCCATTTGTTGGCAGAATTGAAGATGAGGGTCATAGTGGAATTAAATTACTTCAACAAATAAAACAAACTTATGATAATTATAATTTTTCAACTAAAATTTTAGCTGCAAGTTTGAGAAATGTTGAGCATGTTCATCAAGCTATGCTCATTGGAGTTGATATTGCAACAATTCCTAAATCAGTATTTGATAAATTGTATTATAATCCTTTAACTCATAAAGGAATTGAACAATTTAGTAAAGACTGGGAGGAGTTTGAAAATGCACGAAAGTAAAATCATTAAACTCAATTTTAAATACTCGGGAGTTAGAAATATTGATAAGTTTGTAGATTTTTTAAAACCTAGTATTGAATACATGAAGCGTTCAAAAAACTATATTAATGAGTATGCTTCTCTTAATACGGTTGATGATGAACTAATTATTGAAGATTGCTTAAATGTAGTTGAAAAATTAAAAGGAGTAGACGCATTAGTAGTTATTGGAATTGGAGGTTCAAATTTAGGAACTCTAGCAATTTATGATGCTCTAAAACATAGTAAGAATAATTTGAAAACTCTTCTTTTTGCAGATACAACTGATTCTTTAATGTTAAAGTCTATTATTTCTCAAATAAAATCTCTAGTATTTGAGGGTAAACAAGTTGCATTAAATGTAATTTCAAAATCAGGAACTACTACTGAGACTCTTGCTAATTTTTACGTACTGTATGATGCTTTAAAAAAAATTGAAGAGGAGTATGAACAGTCAAAAGAATCTTCTAAAGATTCTAAGAGTCAAGAAGTAGTTGAAAAAGAATATGATGGGAACGAGAAGAGTGAAAATTTAGTAAAAACTGAAGATGAAAAAGAAAATCAAAACGAAGATGATATTAATGATGAAGAAACATCTAGTAAAGAATCAAATAAACTCTTAGAAGAGGAGAAATCTAATCAAGAAACTACCACATCTTTTGATGAGAATGTTAAAAATGAAAAACTTCCTCTTGATAAGAGAATAGTTATTACAACAGATAAAGGTTCAAAATTATATATTTTGGGAAAACAAAGAGAATATCTTGTTTTAAATATAGCAAAATTGGTAGGAGGTAGATATTCAGTATTTTCAAATGTAGGAATTTTCCCTTTAATGTTTAGTGGAATTGAAGTTGGAAATATCCTTGATGGGGCAAAAGATATTAAATCTCAATGTCTAAAACCAACAAATCAAAATCCTGCTCTTGTGAGTGCAGCTTCGCTGTATTTGGCTCACAAAAGAGGTCAAAGAATAGTTAATATGTTTGTATTTTCATCTCAATTATTTAATATAGGTCAATGGTATAGACAATTATTTGCAGAGAGTTTGGGAAAGAAGATGAATGCTAATAATTCAAAAGAAGTAAGAACAGGAATGATTCCTACGTGTTCAGTTGGTTCAACAGATTTACACTCAGTTGCTCAGTTATATTTAGGTGGTCCAAATATGACATATCATCAATTTATTACTATTAAAGAGGTTGAAGATATTACAATATTAAAAATTCCAAGTGGATTTGAACTATTATTACCAAGTATTTTTGAAAAATCAGTTCATACAATTATGGGTGCAATTTATGGAGGAGTTGAACAAGCTTTTATTAATGAAAAGATTCCTTTTGATGGATTTCACATGGAGCACTTAAATGAATACACACTTGGAACATTAATGCAGTTTAAGATGATTGAAGTGATGTTTTTAGCAAAATTATGGGGAATTAATGCATTTGATCAACCCTCAGTTGAATTGTATAAAACTCAAACACGAAAATTATTAGAAGAATAAAACTGTGTAAACGGGTAGCATATGCTACCAGTAAAAAATTATATATTTTTGTTGAATCTATGGAGATTCATAAGTTAAGAAGAGAATTTTTAAAATTAAAATGTAAATATTCCTATTCAAAATGTCAATTTTTGATAAAAGAAAAATTTGATAGAGAGTTTCATATTTCTACATTAAAACGCTGGTATAAGCGTTTTTCTAATGAAGAAGGTTGGAATTTTAGAGATAAATCTAAAGTTCCAAACAAAGTTTATTACAAAGTTACTCAGGAATTAGAAGCTCAGATCATCAGTTTTCGTAAGAAAACTGGGTATGGAGCTTTAAAAATTAAACAATGTTTAAATCTTGATATTCATCAAGATACAGTAAATCAAGTTCTTAAACGAAATAATCTCACAAGAACTGAGCATAATAGGTCTTCTCGTCTTAAATACGTTCGTTTTGAACGTAATCACGCTAATTCTCTTTGGCATATTGATGATAGTGAATTTGGTAAACAAAGTAAAATCATAGCAGTTGTTGATGATGCAACTCGTTATTGTTTAGGAATTTTACAAGTAAAAACCGTTACAACTTATGTTGTAACCAAATTTTTAGATGAGCTAATCCAAAAATTTGGACTTCCAACTCAAATTATAAGTGATAATGGAAGTCCTTACGGTCTTAAAAGTAAATACTCTAAATTTGATATTTGGTGTAGAAGAAGAGGAATTGAGCATATTAGAACACGAGTCAAGAGACCACAGACAAATGGTAAAGTTGAGAGATTATTTGGTTCAATTACCAAAGAAATTGAATTTTGTAATTATGATTTAGAACAATTTAGAATGAGATATAACCATTTTAGACCACATTTTAGCTTAAAAAACAAAACTCCTGCTGAGGAATTTTACAATTTTAAAGAAAATTGGGGTGGTAGCATATGCTACCCGACTACACAGTGTTATTATATGTATATGGATACTTCCGTTAAGTCTAAAAATTATGTTTCTGTTCAAGATTTAGAAGATACTAAAAACTTTATTAGAGAAGAGGTTAAAAATCAAATTTATTCTATCATTAATGATTTATCAGATGATGAATTTGAAGATTTTTTAAGAGCAAAAAGGTATGATAAGTTAGTTGAAGATATTGAGAATGGAACTAGAAATGTGATTGAGACTTCAAAATAGGATTTTTTAAATAGTTTTTAAAAAAAATGTATGAGTTGAAATATGATAAATTGTTTTTGAAAAATTTTTCTAAAATTAAAGATAAAAAACAAAAAGAATCTATAATTAAGCAAGTTGATAAAATAATTAAAAATCCTCACATAGGAAAACCTATGAAATATTCAAGAAAAGGAATAAGAGAAATGTATATTAAACCTTACAGATTAGTTTATACATTTATAATATTAGAAAATGTTGTAATTTTCATAGATATTTATCATAAAGATGAGCTATAAAATGAAATTCTCCTCTTCACTAGTCATATTCATCATTAGTGTAATCTTTCTAATACTTTCCATTTTAATATCAATTCTATTTTTTATATTTGAAATTCCTTTTATATTTCTAGTTGGATTATTACCATTATTTTTTATTTTCAAATTAAAATAATAAATGTTATAAAACTCTCATCTTTACTATCATTATGCAACAAGAAATACACACGAATTGGAATTTAGAGAGATATTTTTACTCTTCTATTCAAGATCCACAAATTGAAATAGATTTTAAGGAATACAGAGAATTTATTACGAAAAATATTATTGAAAAATATCCTCAAAAACTTAGAAACTTAGAATCAAAAGAGGAGTGGGCTCAATTTTTTGAAGATGTAGATGAACATGAAGTTCATAGAAATATTACAAAAATATTTTTATATTTTAATTACAAGCAATCACTAGATACACAAAATCAAGATGTAATTAAACAACTTGCAACATATTCAAATAAACTTAGAGACTTAGAAGAGCAATTATTATTTCTTGATGAGGAGTTTAAAGCAATCGGGTTTGAAAAATTAATTGAACTCTCAAAAAGAGAGGATTTACAAGAATTTTCAAAATTTTTTATTGATAAAGCAAACGCCTTAAAATATGAATTAGATTCTACTATTGAAAGAGCATTATTACTCACTTCTCAATCTAGAGCGGGAAATTGTAATACACAATTGTTTGAAGAATTACATAATTCATTTGAATTTAAATATCAAGATGAAGAAGGAAATGAGAACGTAGGAACTGAAGCAGAACTTATGTTTTATGCTCTGCATAAAGATAGAAAACTCAGAGAACAAGTTCATACTTCACTCAAAGATGTGTATTTACAAACATCTCATCAAATTACTCTTGGAAATGTATATTCAAGTATTGTTAAAGATAGTGTAGCATCAGTAAAACTCAGAGGATATGATACTATTATGAGTCCTAGAAATTTGGGGGAAGATATGGAGGATGAGACTATTATTTTTTTACTTCAACAAGTAGAGGAGAAATTTTATCCTCTCTACAGGCGATATTTACAGCTTAAAAAACAAGCACTTAATGTTGAGAATTTACGACCCTGGGATGTTTCTGCACCTTTGGGAGAAATTCATACTTCATTTAAATTTGAAGATGGAGTTCAATTATTGTTTGATACCTTTAAAGAAGTAAATCAGGAGTTATATGAGTACTCAAAAGAAATGTTTGAACAAGAACGAGTGGATGTATTTTCTAAAAAAGGAAAACGAGGAGGAGCATATTGTTCGTTTTATAAAAATTTTGATTCTATGGTATTATTAAACTATAATGCTACATTAAATGATATTTCAACAATTGCTCATGAATTTGGACACGCATATCACGGACATCTACTTCAAGCTCAACCAACACGATATTATGAAACAGGTCTTTGTATTGCTGAGACTGCTTCTGTATTTAATGAATTGTTACTTTCATCAAAGTTACTTGAAAAACTTGATACTTTAGAAAAAGTGTATGTATTAAATGATGAGTTAGGAGGATTTTTTGGAACTATTACAAGACAAATTATGTATATTTTATTCGAAAAGCGAGTTCATGAGAGTTTTTATAATGATGAAGAATTGACATACACAGATTTTAATGTAATGTTTAGAGAAGAGCAAGAAAAATTAGCGGGAGGAGTTATTGAATTTGCAACTTCAAAAGAAGAAGATTTTAGTTGGTCAAGAATTCCTCATATTTACTATACTCCTTTTTATTGTTATTCGTACGCTTTTGGGCAGATTTTAAGTATTTCATTATTTGAGAAGTTTACTCAAAGTGATGATAAGAAGGAGTTTTTTTCAATGTATAAGAAATTTTTACAGGCAGGTTCTTCAAAAACACCAAAAGATGCACTTCTTGAAATTGGAATTGATATTAATTCAAGTGAATTTTATGATAAAGCAGTTGAGTTTATATGTTCAAAATTAGATGAATTTGAGAATGTATTAAAAGAGGAGAAGTTAATCTAAGTTAATATTAAATATTAAAAATAAAAATTTAGAAAAATGGGCTCTGTCCAGTTCCTAACTAAAAATTAAATTAAGAATCAAGAATTTCTATAATATTAATTAAAAATTAGTAAAAT
>JBLKOJ010000023.1:0-4754 GCA_047602745.1 Candidatus Woesearchaeota archaeon
TTTTAAAAGAGAAAAATACAAATACAAATTAATAGCTAATTTTTCAATAATCGTTAAATAAATTAGAGAATTCTAAATACCTCTTGAAATGTGTTCAAAAGCAATCCTTAAAACTGTATTATATTTTTTCAAAAGTGAAGTGAAATTCTAACAATATTCACAAAAAGAATTAACTCGCTAATATATTAAATATAGCCTGCAACATTTTTATTTTTAGTATTCTATCATAATATTTTTATTTTTAAAAATTTATCTTAGATTTCACATCTTTGTTGTAACTTAAAATAACTACTCATTATTATTAAGTATAGTTACTTTTGACTTAATTAGTATGTTTGATCAAATATTTTTAAATTTAGAATTTTATGCATTAACAAGTGCATTTTTAGGAAAAATCCTCTTAGCAGTAACTGCTCTATTAGTTCATAGAAAAATAGAAGAAGAAGGAAAAATAGATAGTAAAGTGCTTTTTGAAATTCATATTGAAACAATTATTGGGTACTTTGCAATAGTATTATTTATTCTAGGTTACGTATTACACATGATTAACCTATTAAATTAGAAAAATAAATTTTAAATTTTGCTCCCATTCTTCTTCAACTTTCTTGCATATCCCAAACTAATAATTGCAGGAATTAAAATAATTGAAACTAAAAATACACTTACAATTGAAAACGCAAGAGCTAGTCCAAGTCGCTGAATTCCTAAAAGAGTTGCAAGTACAAGAGATGCAAATCCAATAAATGTAGTAATTGTGGTTAATAGTAACGCTCCTCCCGAATAGTTAAGAGTATATTCTAATGCTTGAGAAAGAGTTTTTCCTTCTTTAAGATAATTAAATGTTGAATTTACCAAATGAATTGAAAAATCAATTCCAATTCCCAAAACAAGTGCAATTAACCCAGTTGAGAGAGCAGTAAACGGAACTCCTGTAAATCCCATAATTCCAACCGCCCAAATAATTGAAATTAAAATAGGTAAAATTGACATAATTCCAACTTTAAAAGACATGTAGGTAAATGATGCGATTAAAAATACCAAAATAAAACTAATAACTGTCGTAATTCCTGTATCTCTTCCTAAACTCTCCCCAAGCTCACTAAATCTAATGATGTCTCCAAATAAATTCAATTCAGTTCCAAATACTTCATTTTCATCAACCATTTCTTGAATTTCATCCAGA
Source organism: Candidatus Woesearchaeota archaeon (assembly GCA_047602745.1). Lineage (GTDB taxonomy): Archaea > Nanobdellota > Nanobdellia > Woesearchaeales > UBA583 > UBA583. Next base: position 1,184 of record JBLKOJ010000023.1, read on the forward strand.
AGAGTGGAACTTCCATCAGCCCCCTCACCGAAACTAATTACTTGAATATTTATTGCTGTAAGTGTGAAATCAGAGTTAAAATTTCTTCGAATTTGAGGTTGAGATAAACTTGATATAATTTCTTCATTATTAAGTTCAATTCCACTAAAAGGGCTATTCACTCGCTCAATATCAGGATGCGACTGAATAATTTGTTCTAGATTTTGAAGACCTCTTATGACATCAATATCTCGCAAGTCTCCTCTTGTTGATTGAACTATTAATTGAACAGATGAAAAGTCATCTCCAAAAGCGTATGCACTTTCTCTAAAAGATTGCTGAATAGGATCATCATCAGGAATCCAATTATCATTTCCTGTATCAAACCCTACTTGTGAGGCACCATACACAAAAAAAATTGTAGCAATCACAACTCCAGCAATAACAGTTTTTGGAAATTGAGCTTGATAGTGTGCTAGAGCAACAAGCCCCTTTTTAATAGTTTCAAAAAATTTTACTTTAGAAGGAACATAACTACTTGCAAATGTGTATAATAAACAAGGGAGAAGTCCAAATGTGGCAAAAAAAATAACTGAAATACCCATACTCAATACTAATCCTTGAGATTGAGAACTTGGAGAAACTCCAAATAAAAGAGCTGTGAAACCTGCAAGTGTTGTAATAAATGATGCAATAATTGCAATATGTAAATTCTCCATTGCTTCAATAAGTGCCTCTTTAGCTTTGAGTCCTTGTTCAATATATTTTTCATATCCAATAACTACGTGAATAGTAAAACTCACACTAATTCCTAGTACCAGTATCCCAACAGCAGCAAGTGTAATAGTAATTGAAACTCCAAGTAAACTCATAAGACCCGCTAAAATCACAAGACTCACTGTTGGAATTGTAAGTGCAATAAGTGTAACTGTTAAATCTCTAAAATACCAAAATAACACAATAAATACGACAATAAATGTAAATGCTAATGTGAGCAAATTATCTTCAATTAAAAGCGTATTTACACGATTGAGAAGAAGAGGAAATCCTGTAAGAGTAGTCTCAATTCCAGCAATCTCACCTACTTGATCTATATAATAACTTACATCATCAATAACAATAGAAAATCCGTCCTCAGTTCTTGGAGTTTCAACTTGTAAGACTAATTGAGCGAATTGTTCATCATCGCTAATTTGAGGCCCATTAACACCAACGATGTATGGACTTTGAAGCAAAATATCTTCAAACCTATTAATTCTTTCAAGCACCTCCTCATCTGTAACTCTTTTTGGGCGTTGAGTTAATTTAGAAGAGTCATCAGGTCTAAAAAATAGTAAAAATGCATCTGTATTACCTTGCACATTCGCTAAGACTCTCTCATATGTATTAAATTGAGAATCTGGACTTACTAACGCAGAAAAAGAGGGGTCAATTGTTAAATTTAAGGCATAAAATCCAAAAAAACCTGTTATGAAAAAAAATATCACAATAACCACTATGGAGAAAGAGAGTTGTTTTTCTACAAATGTTTTAATCATTTTTATCTCGTATTATTACACTATTAAATGTGCTACAGTTTGAAGAGTATGAAAAAGAATTTTCACAATTCCTTTCTTTAAACTTTATTGCTTTTCTTTTTTATTGGAGTAATTATTTGAATTTTTATTTGAATTACTGCTTAAATTCTTGTCAGAGTTATTATTACTTCTATTGTAAAAAAACCCAATCACTAATGAACCACCAATAGTAATAATGAGTAAAATAATTAAATATGAACCTAGCCCATCACTTGCTTCTTGTTCAACTCGAATTTCAACTCTTTTTGATTGATCAAATCTATTTGAACCAACTAAACTTTCAATATCAGCGTTAATATAGTATGATTGAACTAAAGCGTCATTTAATATGTCAAATGGAATAATAAATTCAGCAACATCTCCTGGTTGCATTGATGAGCTGATAAAAACTGTTGTTCTTTCAAAATCAAACGGAGCAGAAGGGTCTGGAAATAGTCTCATTCTCACACTTTTACCTTCTTCTTCTCCTACATTTTGAACTTGAATTCTTAGTCTATTACCAGATGCTCCTGCTTGAAGTTCATTTTCAGGTTCAACAGAAATAATCTCAAATCTTGGAGTTTCTCTAAGTCTTAATTCAACAGGAATTGACTCTTCTACTCTATCAAAGCTATTATCAACTGGATTTTGGACTCTATAAGTAATATCTAACACCATTGGAATTCTATTTAAAGCAGTCTTTTCCAAATCAAAAATAAATGAAAATTCTTCTTGCCATCCTCCTACAATTTGTGAAATTGAATCTTGCATACTATTGAAAAACGATTCTTTTACTATATTCTCATGATTTTCATCATCAACTCTAAGTGTTGCACTTATCATCTGAGCATCTCTTTCTCCTAAATTTTGAAGAGTTACTCTAAGAGTATTTGATTTAGTATCTTGAATTAATTGCTCGGGTGTTGAACGTGCTGAACTTATGTGTAAATCGACTTTTCTAGGTGCTCTTTGTATAAAAATAGTGTCAGCCATGTCAACAGTACTTAGACCACTTCTAGCAATTAAAGTTAAAGGAATTTCTCCTGTTGGGATAGAATCAGAGAAGAAAACTCGAAATGTTTTTGTTACGCTTTGTCCAGATCTTATAGAAATTAAATTAAATTCCTGTCCGGCTAATGGCCTAATATCATCTGTTTCTTTGATGAAAAATGTAGTTGGTTTTATTTCTCTACTCTCTTCACCCGTTAAAGGAAAGTCTATTCTCACTGTAATATCTGCGTATTCTCCTGCTTCAATTGGGGCTGGATTTGTGGAGAGTACTTGAAAATCAAAAGGAAAAATCAGATTCATTGAAAAAATCAATGCCAATATTATTGTTAAAAATCTTAATGTATTTGAAATCAAAAATTTAGTTTTGATATGTTCAGGTTTTGAACTAGGTATTCTATCCATATAGAAAATCATATTATGATGTTTATAAAAGTTACTTACTTTTTAAAAATACTCATAAAAATTTCACATTTAGGGGCTTAAGAGAAATCAGTAAATTCGTCATAAGTATTTTCAAATCCAAATTATTTTAATACACTAACTATTTGTAAATGTGTATGGAAAATGTATCTTCTTTCTCTTTATTATCTACTTACACTCACAAGATTCAAAGAAGCTCCTTTACTTCACACTTATATCAAATTTCAATTGAAGATGATATTAACACTATTTTTCAACAATTAAAAAAAGAACATCTTAAATCAAATCATATCTCTTACGCAGCAATTATAAAATCTAATACGTACATTAAGCACGACTCAGAAGTTGGAAGTCCCGGAAATGTATTATATAATATTATTTATCACAATAACTATCACTCACACATGCTAGTTACTGTGCGTTATTTTGGTGGAATTAAACTTGGCGTTGGAGGTGTTATAAAAGGGTTTAAACAAAGTGGAGTTGAATGTATTAACAAGCACAAGGAAACTCTTATATAAGATTTGAACATTTTTATATTATGTCTAAAAAAGTAATGGTATTTGGAACATTTGATATATTTCATAAAGGCCATGAATTTTATT
>JBLKOJ010000050.1:0-4749 GCA_047602745.1 Candidatus Woesearchaeota archaeon
TTTTTTAAGTTATCTAAGAGCCTTCAGATGCATATCAAGTAAATGATTTGAGAGTAAAAGTTGTTTATATTATAGTCCTTATTTTATTTAGATTTAAAAACTCTTTCTAGTATATTTTAAATATGCTTTATATCAAGTTTAATTTTTGCTTATTTATAGCTAATAATGTTTAAAAATATAATTATTTAGTTGTTTAAGTGTTTTGACTTTTTTCTAAACCAAGGAATAAACGGACTAACTTCTTTTTTATATTTATCAAATTCATCATTTCCTTCAAATACTCTTTCTGCTAGAGGAACTCCCGATACAAATAAAAGTAAAAATGTAATTAAAAACCAGGTAATAAATCCTAATGTTGTAATGGGTAGAATTGCAATTGCAGTACCTAACCAGAATAAACTCTCTCCAAAATAATTAGGGTGTCTTGAATAATTCCAAAGACCAGTATCACAAATAGCTTTGGAATACTGTTCTTTTTTTTTAATAAAATCTTTTAATTGTAAATCTGCAAAATGTTCAATTACAAGTCCAAGTACCATAATAATTGCACCAATATTAAATATCAAATGTTGTAATATATTTAATTGAGTAATTGAAAACATGAAAATTAGGACTGGAAATATTAATATTAAACTAAATATTAATTGAAGAGTATATATTTGAAGAAATCTTCTTAAATGGTAAAAAAATTTATTTTGATTCCAACTTTTTTTCATGTTACTATACCTGGAGTCTTCTTTAAATTGACTATTTTGGTGTTTGGAGAAGACAGTTAAACACAATCTAATTCCCCAAAGATAAATTAAAATCATCATTACATTTTCAAAAAAATTTTGACTTGAAAAAATGTAAAATACTGATACAAATACAATGGGGCTAATTCCCCAGATAATATCGACTTCTGAGTCATTAGAATGTGTTAAATAAGTATTTTTTAAAAATGAAATAAAATAAAGAGCTCCTAAAATTCCTAATGGAATAAATAATATTTGAAAAAATATTGAATCCATTTTTGTTTAGTTATTAAAAAACTCCTCCTCTTGTCTGAATAAAATTCTTTATTATAAATCCACTTAGACTAACCATTGAGCAGATGAAACTTCCCCATAAAATATCTATGATTACAAATCGTTTTGAATATTTCATGAAAAATGTGTAATTTGTTAAATCATAACATGCATAGAGAATAAATCCAAAAAACGCTCCTAGTAGAATTGCATTAAATGAAGATTGGGCTTGAAATGATGCAAAATAAATACATCCTAAACTAATGATGACCCAAGCTAAAATACCTACAGATAATCTTATCTTTGTGAATCCATCTTTATCAAGTTCGATGTAAGGTTTAAAATCCTCAATTATAATTTTTCTCATTACTTTTCCTAACCAGAGATAATCTCCAATTAATAGTGTTAAGAATCCTCCTGTCCACATCAATAGGAATGTTAAAATATCCATAATATAAATTCAAATTAATTGTATTTATATATATTTTTATTAATTGTGAAATTTTTATACTTTTTTCACATATTTATTTAGAGATATATTTTGATACCTATTTCATTTGATTAAGTATAAAAGAAACATCTAATAGTAAGCAATAGATTGTATACAAAGTTTAATTATAACATAAATATAAAATTCAAATATAAAATTCAAATATAAAATTCAAATATTGAATTATGTAAACTATTAAATTTAATACATTTAACTTTATTATTATTACCGCCATTATCAATATTACTTGAAATCATATTTTGGTTTTGAATTAAACAACAATGTAAAAGAAGTTCTTTAACAATCAAGCTTGCTGTAATTAGAGTAGTAGAGTTTAAAACTCCAGTTGAGCAATTTGCACTTTGAGTATGATTTAGAGTAATTAATTTATTATATGAATTAATGTTAGAATTTTTAGAATATGTAAATAATGCACATATAGATTCAAATCCTTCTCCTCCTGAATACATCCAATCAATATTATATTTTAAACAAAATGAATTAATTAAATTTCTTGTATCTAAGTTATCACTACAATCAATAATAACTATATTTTTCAAATTCACATTAATTACATCTAATAGTTTTTGTTCATAGTTCTTACATTTAAGGTACTCGTTTAGCACTTGAATTTTAGCTTTAGGGTCTATTTTTAGAAGATTTTTTTCAAGTGCAGTCGTTTTAAATATATTAATCTGCTCACAAGTATAATTTTGTCTTCCTAAATTATGAACTTCAATGATATCTGCATCAATTAAGACTAAGTTAGTACATCCACTTCTCACAAGTAGTTCTGCACAATTAGAGCCTACTCCTCCAAGCCCAATTAGAATAAATTTTTTATTTTTAAATGATTTGAGATTTGAAAGAATACTTTTCTTATCTTTTTCATTTTGTGCTTGTTTTAGTAAAAGTTGGTCTTGTCTAAGTTCAATACTGTCCATTAAATAATTGTACAAAGTTACTAAATTTTATAAATATACTTGTATAATTAAAATTAAATGACTAATAATAGTTTTAATCAGAGCATAAGTGAATCTTTAGTTAATGTAACGTCAACATCCATAAATTCAAGCATTGAAAACGGAACACATAACATGAGTTCAGTTCCAACATTTATTGTTTTTGAAGTTCCTTTTACAACAGGACCTTTATTAGATATTTTTATAATATCTTTAATTGCAGCTTTATTCACGACACTTTTAACTAAGTATTTAACAGATCAGACAACTATCAAAGCTCTAAGAGTTAGTTTAAAAAAGAAACAAAAAGAAATGAGAGAGATGCTCAAATTAAATCCTCAAAAAGCACAGGCAATGCAAAGTGAGTTGATGAAAAAAAATATGGAAATATTTAAACTCTCATTTAATATTAAAGTACTACTTATAACTATCGCTCCTTTACTATATATATTCACTCAAATTGCTTCAGGATATAGTCATTATGATTATATAATGGATCTAGGATTTATAACATTTGGATGGTTAGGAAGTTATATTATAATTACAATTATTTGTTCAATTGCTCTTAAAAAAATATTAGATGTAGCATAACTCTTGGAATTATATCTATTAAGATTAATATTCATTTTATAAATTAATCAAGCAGCTTTTTTGTTGAAATCCGATTCTTTATTATCATTTGCAGTACTTTGTTTTTCTTTAATAATTGATTCTGAATATACTCTTTTACTATTCTCTTGAAGATCGTTAATAATAAGCGAAATTTGATCATTTAAGTGACTGAGCCCATTAATATTTTCGGCTAAACTTTTTTTTACATTACTATCAGTTGATACAATTAAAGGGAGGGAAAGATATCTAGCGTCTTTTACTCCAAGTCTAATTAAATGAACTTTAGATTGTTCTATATAAGTTCTTATTTGTGAATTTTCTTCATTTAATGTTTTAGCATCTATACCAGGAGAAGTTCTAAGCATCATAAGAGCAGCAGATATTCTTTCATGAAGAGCATTCAAATATCTACTTACTGTTAAGTCTTGCTTTGATTGAAAATATTGAGCATTAGATTCAGGTGAATTATCTTTGCCAGATAGAAAATTAAATAGTCCCATTCTCTTAGTCCTCCTCCACTCTTCCAATCAAATCAGCTGTTCCTGCTCCAATCACTGCTAAAATAATATTTGCAGCAACTAAATTATAGAGCCCCATAAATGAAAAATCTTGAATTTGACCAAATAAAAAATTCACAAATAAAATAGTAAGTATGGAAACACCGTATAGAATAGTAGCTCTTAGAGGAATAAAATTAAATACAAACTTATTTCTAATTTGTCTAAATCCTGTGAAGTATAGCATTGTTACTATAATTATGGCAGCTACTATTAATAAAGCTGTTGCTCTTGAAAATGTTAAATCTTCAGAAATACTCACAGCTTTTAAAAATGCAAAATGGCTCATTACTCCAATAAATGCCCCAATAAATCCTTTGAAAAAATCTTTTTTAGTAATTTTTCTCATACTTTTTTTAGATTCATTTTCTAATTGTTGCTGCAAAGCTAGAAGGCTCTCTAAACTTCCTTCTTCTTGAGTGTGATAATTTTTTTCATTTGTCATCTCTTCTCTTTCTAATTGTTCAATTTCTTCTTCTTTTTGTAGGATTTTTTCTTCCCTTCCTAAAATTTTAGCTTCATTTTGTAGAATTGTTTCTTGATTCTTTAAAATTAAATCCAATTTAGCATTTAAACTAAGTTTATTGCTTTGAGATTTCACTTTTATTTGATTTGAAGATTGCATTTTTACTATTTTTGAAAAATATTATTTTATGTTTTGAAGATATTCTAAATCAATTACAAATGTACCTTCTCCCACTTTATACACCAGTGGTTTATCTTTTTTTAGAAGCTGATTAATATCTATTTCATATTTTCCAGGAGCAATAACTCTTACATTTTCAACTTTTAAAAATACTGGTTGCTGGGGTTCTCTAGTTCCTAAACTCTCTTCAATCTCACTCAAAATTGCTTCTTTATTTTTTTGAGTGAGTTGAACTTCTTCTTCAATTTCTTCTTTTTTAGTTGAGCGAATATATAAAAAAAGTTTACCCTTACAATGTTGACATCCTTTGAGAATTACATTTGAAGTATCATCATATGTAGCTGAACAATTTATACATTGGTGAGGCATCTTAATTAAAATATCAGTATTTGAATATTTAAATTAGTGTATTCTCTTAGAAGTACGAATCAAATAAAGCAAAATATCTAAAAGTTATTAAAAAATATATTTTATT
>JBLKOJ010000051.1:0-4728 GCA_047602745.1 Candidatus Woesearchaeota archaeon
AGTTGTTTAATTAATACTTAAATTTAAAAATATAAATCGATATAATTTAATTAATGGGTTTAAAAAAAGAAATTTTAAAAATAATTGGAAAAATTGCTCCCATTTTATTTTTAATTTTTATATTAATTTTTATAGGTCTTTTCTTCATATCTTTACTATATGTTTTAAACGAACAAGAAACAAATATAGAAGTATTCATTCAAAACTTAATAATATCTTCAATAATTTTTATTTTATGCTATTTTGCATACATTAATTTGGAACATAGTCAAAATAGTCTTTCTAATTTAATTACAGCATCCAATATTATTTGGGTAACCTCTATTGGATTTATGGCGGCAATAATGGCAACTGTAATATTTTCATTTATTTTGAGCATATTTTTCTAATATTTAATAACATTAAAAATGATAATATTATAACAACTTAAAATTACGAAAAAAACTTAACAATTAGATAAATATTTGTTTCTATAAAAATATTATTAAATAAAAAATTATTTATTTTTTGAAATTCTTTTACTCAAACCTAGTCCCAAATCTTTAAGTTGTTCTACTTTAAGAGGAGCAGGTGATTTAGTTAATGGATCAAAACCATGTTTGTTTCTTGGAAAGGCAATAACATCTCTAATACTTACTTTTCCCTCTAGAATCATAATTATTCTATCAATCCCAAGTGCAAATCCCCTATGAGGAGGAGCTCCAAATGTATATGCTCTTGTGAACCATCCAAAATTTGCTTCAATATCATCTTTAGTCCAACCTGTAAGTTCAAATACTTTTTCTTGTAATTTAGGGTTTGATATTCTTTGAGCACCTGATGAAATTTCAACCCCATTATATACTAAATCATAACAATCAGAAACTAAGCAAAGTAATTTTTCTTTATTTTCTTTTAAATTTACTCTAGTACATGACATTATAAACTCTACATCTTTTTCAAGAGGCATTGTAAAAGGATTGTGTTCAAAGTCTAAGCACTCTTTATCATCATCCCATTTAAATAATGGAAAATCAGTAGTCCAAGATAAATAATGTTTATTAGTTTCAATTAAATTAAATTCTTGGGCCAAATGTCTTCTTAAACCATCTAAAATTTCATTTGTCCGAGAATAGGAATCTGAAATAAAAAATAGCAAGTCATTTGCTTTAGCATTAAACACTGATATAATTTTTTGTTGCTCATCTTCACTAAAAAACTTTACTATTGAACCATCTAATGAAATTTTATTATTATCTCCTCCCATTACTCTCATCCATGCAAGACCTTTTGAGCCTAATTCTTTTTGAGCATACACAATTAACTTATCAATTTCATTTCTCGTAAGTAATTCTTGACCATTTTCAAGCCTAAGTCCTTTAACAAGTCCTCCTGATTTGGCATTGTTTGCAAATACTGCAAACCCACATGTTTTAGCAAGCTCAGAAATATCAACTAATGCGTCCATTTGAATTCTTAAGTCAGGTTTATCACATCCATATTTATCCATAGCGTCTTGAAAAGTAATATGTTTAACTTCACCCTCAATTTCAACCCCATAAATGTCCCTAAACGATGAAATAATTAATCCTTCAACAAATTTGAATAGTTCTTCTTGTGAAGTAAATGACTGCTCAACATCTAGTTGTGTAAATTCATATTGCCTATCTTTTCTCAAATCTTCATCTCTAAAACATTTAGCTATCTGGTAGTATTTTTCAAGTCCTGAAACCATTAACATTTGTTTAAATAATTGGGGTGCTTGTGGAAGAGCAAATCCACTTCCATAACTCTTTCTTGAGGGAACTATAAAATCTCTTGCCCCCTCAGGAGAAGAAGCAGTTAAAATTGGAGTTTCAACCTCTATAAATCCATTATTTTGCATATAATTTCTTAAATAATGTATAAATTTGGAACGATTTATTAATGATTTTTGCATTTGAGGTCTTCTTAAATCTAAGTATCGATATTCAAGCCTTAACTCCTCATTTACGTCTTTATAATGTTCTTCATCAATATCAAAAGGCAAAACCTCACAATTGTTAATTATTTTAAATGAAGATACAATAACCTCGATTTCCCCAGTTTTGTGTTTTTCATTGACAGTTCCTTGAGGTCTTGCACTTACTTTTCCCATAATTTGAATTACACTCTCTCTTCTAAGAGTTTCTACAATTTCAAAATTTTTTGTAATAAAGGGATCAAATACAACTTGTGTAATCCCCTCCCTATCTCTTAAATCAATGAATTTTTTACCTCCATGATCTCTAATTCTCTGTGACCAACCAACTAACTGAACTTCTTTTGAAATATCACTACTTCTTAAGTCACTACATGTATGTGTTCTCATATAATCAAGTAAAAGATACCAAGTTTAAAAGATTTACTATTCACATGAAAAAATAAAAATCAAGTAAATATAAAAAATAAAAATTAATAATATAAAAATAATTTATTATACTCACTATTATAATTCAAAATTAATTTGAGATAATGTTTCTTTAGAGTCAATTGTAATTTTTCTATATAAAGTTCCTTTTCTCTTTGCTAATCTTCTTTTCATTTCAAAATCTAAATCCTCTTCAGTAGGCAAGATTATGTCCTTGACTATAATTTTATGTTCAATTTCGACTTCTTTGCATTTTTCCCTAATATCGAATAAAAATTCTTCTCTTAATATATTCTCCATTTCCTTTGGCATTGTAAGTTTACAAAAATCTGCTGTTATTTCCTTATTTGGTTTAGGAAGTGCTGATTTCATTGCAACTGAAACATTTTCAAGTTTAAAATTAATAAGTAAATTATAGTTAGAAAATAATTCTACAAAGTCTTTAAGCTTAACTTCATTATCTAGTGTATACTTAAAAATCCCTCTAGCCTTACTCACCTTAGAATACATAATTCCTAAACTTTGAAGTTTAACACTCAAATCTCTGTTCCAAATCAAAGAACCTTTAATATTAACTTTTACATTTCCTAAATGATTTGCTAGTAGAATTAATATTTCATCAATAAAATGAAATGAAGTAAACAACTTAATTGAGTTTGTTGTAAACTTTGCTTTTATTAAAGGTCCTGTGAATTCTCCTTTTGAATACCTAATCAATTTGTTATGAGCATGTTGGGTTTTATTTTCTTCAAATATTTCTTTAATATAGTGCATATTTTATTTATTCAATATTTCATTTATATATTTTTCCTTCACTTTCAAATTAATATAATTTAATTTCAATAAGAAATGAAAATGTGGAAAATGCGGATTTCAAGATAAATTCTAATTAAAATTAAATTTATTAAAAAATTTTGATTGATATGAATTAGAACTAATAAAATAATGAAAAATTTGAAGTTAAAGTCTAATTTCTTAAATAATTTTATTCTATAAATGAACTATTTTTTTACAAATTTTACCTAAATGGTACTTGCTAAGTTTAAAATAATTTAAAGTGTTGTAACTTAAAAGTAATTTGAAATTATTTAAATCTTAAGATATTTATTAAAATTATGATTAAAAGTAGTATAACGTTAATTCTGACTTTGTTATTCATAACAAGTATTTATTCGCTTGAACCTCCTTTTGAAATCTGGGAGGACATAAGAGAAGAGTTTTACGGAAATGTTAACCATAATAAAACTAACACAACTAATCAAGATACACTAGTTGATACATCTGAAGTTCTAAAAAATATGAGAGAGGAATTAAGCAAAGATGTTAATAGAGAAGTTAATACAACTACCCAAGATATCCAAGTTAATACATCTAATGTATTACAAAATATAAGAGAGGAACTTGAAATTGAAAATCAAAGACTTCTTAATTCTGGAGAAGACGATACAATCCTAACCCCTATTGAATATAACATTGAACCTAAAAAAATTACAGATAATATAATATTCATTGCGGGCTATGGAATTATAGTCATTACTTTAATAGGAATAGTAATATTATACTCACTTCATTTTTTTAGAAAAAAAAGAAGAGGTAAGTGATCACAGCAATTATATTTTTATTAAATTTAATTAATTAGTTGATTTTTAATGGTGACTAAACATGAATGATTAAACTTGCAAATATAAAAATATCTGTAAACTATTTCATATTATAAATATCAATAATTAGCAGGATCAAATTTTTCAATATCTTTTTTAAAATAGTTAATTGCTTCTAAATAAGCTAATTTTTTGAAATAAATTACTTTTTTAGGTGGTTCATTTAAAGAAACCCATCTAAACTTTTTAAATTCTGGTTTTGATTGTCTATCAAACACTATTTCCGAATCTTCACCATAAAAATAAACTAAAAAATAAGTTTGAGTTTGGCCATCTATATTATATTTTGACTTTAAATAAAAAGGAAATTTATAGGTTATTTGGTTGGGCATTTTTTTAATTATTTTTATTTTCCTTGTTCCTATTTCCTCGTATAACTCCCTCTTAAGAGCTTCCTCTTCTGTTTCTTTTTCTTCAACCCCTCCTTGAGGAAATTGCCATGCATTATCAATCCAAATATGTTCACACATCAAAATTTGTTTATCTCTATTAATAATGATGGCAGCAACTGTTCGTCTAAAGTTTTCTACCATTATAAATCTAATATTATTAGTACCTTAACTTTTATAAATATTTTTAATTATAATACAAAGAATTTAGAAATATGATTTTATGTAATGAAATATATCTTTGGAGTTTTATTATATTTCTTAATATGAAAAATACCTTTGATACATACTTCTTGCTCACTTATCAAAT
>JBLKOJ010000030.1:0-32111 GCA_047602745.1 Candidatus Woesearchaeota archaeon
CCCTTCGTGGTAAGCAAAAATTTATTCTAAATGATAAATATTTAAAAAATATTAAAAATTAGTTTTAATATTGAACTGCCAAGATCGCATAATCAGGTATTGCGTTAGTCTCGAAAACTAATTCTGAAAAGAATTGTGGGTTCAAATCCCACTCTTGGCATTGTTTACTAAAATTAAGTATTCTAGGTAGCGTGTTAGGGATTTGAACGAAGTTCCTTTGGTGCTAAAAATAATCAAAATGAAATTTTGATATAAAAGAACGAACAAAGTGAGTGTCTCTTATCTTTGATTTTTCCTCACAAATCCCACTCTTGGCACTTTTATACTACTATTAAGCTTTGAGTTTGTAATTACTAACTTTTTCTAATTAATACATATGTTTATAATTCTCCTCTACATACGTTATATATGAAAAAACATTCTAATTCTTCAAAAAATGAAGAAGTAACCAAAAATAAAGTATCATATAAAAAATATATACTCTATATATTTCTCCTCCTTCTCATCTCAACTCTGATTTTTCATCAACTAAAACCTCTTCCTGATGGTCTAAATGTAGCAAGTGAAATTTATGAAATTGAAGAAAATCAATTAACATTTTTACAAGATTTAACATATTTTATAGGAGATCAAAGAATTACTGAGCATAGAATTTTTGATGAAGTACTTGTAATGATAGATGAAGCACAAGAATTTATCATTATAGATATGTTTTTATTTAACGAAGATATGACTCAAGAAGAACTTCAAAACTCTTCTCTTGTGAATAGAAATATCACATCTCAAATTACACAACATCTAGTTGCTAAAAAACAAGAAAACCCCGATGTTGAAATCATATTCATTACAGATGGAATTAACAACTTTTATGGGAGTTTTACCCCAAAGCATTATGAACTTCTTGAAGAGAACAATATTACTATTATTCAAACTGATATGACAAAACTCAGAGACTCAAATTATATTTACTCAACATTTTATAGAGTATTTCTACAATGGTTTGGAGTTGGAAAAAATGGAATCATTCCACACCCTCTTGGAAATGATCAACATACTGTAACATTAAGGTCTGGTTTAAAACTTTTAAACTTTAAAGCAAATCATAGAAAACTTATCATAACTGATTCAAATCAAGGATTCTCTACTTTAATAACATCAGCAAATCCTCATACTCCAAGTAACTTACACTCTAACATAGCTCTAAGAATTGATAATTCTCCTATTATAATTGATATGATGAGAAGTGAATTTAATATTGCTACATTCTCAACATCCAAGACAGATAATACACATATTCTCAACTCGTTTGAAAATATCATCAACAGAACTCAGAATTACTTTAATCGATATGAAACTACAATATTTTCATCTCATAATATTTCTTCAAATACCTCAACAATTCAATTTTTGAGTGAAAAACAAATTAAAAATTCAATACTTAGAGATATACAAAATACTCAAAGAGGAGATAGAATAGAACTCTCAATGTTTTATCTTTCAAGTAGGAGTATTATTAATGAATTAATATTAGCAAGTGAAAGAGGAGTTGAAATAAAACTTATTTTAGACCACAATGTAGATGCATTTGGACATGAAAAAAATGGAATTCCAAATAGAGTTGTTGCTCACGAATTACTTGAAAATTCTAATATTTCAATTCGTTGGTATAATACTCAAGGTGAACAATTTCACTCTAAACAACTTACGATATACAAATTTGAAACTAATACAACAATTGTTCATCTAGGTTCAACCAATTATACTCAAAGGAATTTAGACAATTTTAATTTAGAAGCAAATATAAGACTTCAATTATCAACTAACTCGGGTGTCTCAAATGAAATATCTCAAATTTTCAAGAGAATTTGGAATAATGAAAATGATATTGAATATACTATTAATGTTGAAGAATATGTTGATAGTTCAATTTTAAAATATATATGGTACAGAATTCAAGAATTTACAGGACTTGGAACTTTTTGACTAAATTCTTGTAAAGCAAACATTTATAAATAAATTAAATTAGATTGTATTAAATTAGTTAAACGTACTTTGATGTACATTAATGGTGATATTTACTGTATGGGTGGACATTTACATATACATTTCCCAAAGAAAAAACCTTCAATTCAAGTGCAACTCAATGAATTTTTACAACTTGAAGAAAAAAATTCTGACGAAATAATTAAAGTTTTACAGCTTTTAAAATCTTACCTTTCTTACTTTTTTGAATCATTTGCTTCTATATTTTCAGATACTATCTCAGCAATTAAAAATAGAAATTTAAGTAAAAGTATTACTCTTTTAGAACATTGTCTTGAAGAGATTACATTTCATCATATCTCTTTAAATGAAGTTTATGAATCTAAATTTATTGAATATTTTGATGCTACAAAGTGTTTACCTTTAAGTGAATTAACTATTCAAGAAATTATTTCTTATTTTTTAGCATCTTACTATGTTCAACAATTGGAGTGAGTAGAATAAAAATTAATTATAAATTTATATATAATATTTTAAATATTATTTAATTTTCTTGCATGATATTTGATATATGATTCTCTTTTTCAATAGTATAGGTGTGTTCTCCTGAGGTGAGTAAATTTGAATCGTGAGATACTAAAAATATCTGCTTAAAATTACTTTGTCTAAGTATTTGTGCAAATTTTTGAATCTGATTTTGAGAAAACCCGTCTGTTGGTTCATCAAGAATAATATAGTCCAAATTATTTTGATCTTTAAAATGTGCTTCAATTACTTCTTTTAATGAGAGCCTATAACTCAAAGCAAGTGCTGATTTTTCTCCTCCTGAGAGCTGTTCTACATCTACTTCATATCCATTTTGTTCAATAATAATACTAAAATCTTCTCTAATATATACTTCAATATCTTGCTCTTCTATGAGTTGTTTAAAATAATGAATAATTTTTCTAGAAAGTTCGGTGTGAATTTCTATAAATAGAGTTTCTTCAACAATTCTACAAATTTCAATCATATCTTCTTTTACAAATGATTGTTGCAAATTTTGAGTTTTTAAATTATTAAGAATTTGTTTTTTCTTTTTTAATTGCTTTTCTAAATGTAATAATTCTTTAGATTCATATTCTTGTGAGGTCTTAAATTTACTTTTTTGCTCATAAATTTGCTCCAATTTTTCATTACATTTTTGCTCTAACTCTTTTTGTTGCGAAATTTTCTCATCAATTTTTGAATTAAGTATTATTTGAGAACTTAACTTTTGAAGAGAATTTTGAGTAGAGGTATATTGCTCTTCAAAGAGTTTAATGTTATTATCTAATTCTTCTATTTTAGAGGTATGACTTACAATTTTAAGTTCTAATTCTTGAAGTTGTGAGCCACTTTTTTCAATTTGTCCTAGTTCCTTTTTGAGTGAATGTTGTTGTTCTTCAAATGTTTTAAGTTCTAGTTGAAAATTTTGTAATTTTTGAGTTATTTTTTGTTTTTCAGTTATACTATTTTTGTGTTCATCTGTTACTTTATTTATATTTATTTGAGATTCTTCTAGTAATTGTTGTTTATAGTATTCGACTTGCTCTTTATTTGGGTATATATTCTCAAACTCTTTTTGTTGAAGTTCTAATTGCTTACTTAGAGCATGTAATTGAGTTGAATATGATTCAATTTGTGTTTCAATTTTTAAGAGTTGATTTTTTGAAATTTGAAGTGTTTGTAATTTTGTCTCTAATATTTCTTGCTGTTTTAAGAGTTCTTGTTTTTTTGAACTTTTTTCTAATTCTTCTAGTTCTTGACTCTTTTGAGTTACTATTGAATGTATATGTTCTTTGTGTGTCTTATCAATTGTTTGAAAACACATAGGACAAGTGAGGAATTCTTTATTTTTATTTACTAGTTCTAAATTAGGAGCTTCTTTAATAGTTTCAATTTGAGTTTGAAGTTTTTTAATTTCTCTAAGAGATTGTTGTTTTTGAAGAATCGTTGCTTGAAATTCATTTAATTCTTTAGTATTTACTTGAAGTTCTGTATTCAATTTTTCCTCTTTTTTAGATAGTGAGTTATGCTTTTGAAGAGATACTTTAACATCTTTAAGTTGAGTTTGAATTTGGATATAGTTCATTTGTAAATCGTTGAGTTTTTTAATTTGAGTTTTAAATTTTTCAAATTCAAATTGTTGTTTTTCTAGTTCAAATAATTTTTTTTCTTCTTCTCTGCATTGTTTTAAGATTTTTTCAATTGAGAGTTCTAAAGATTGTAATGTTTGAGTAAGTTGTTCTTTTTTCTCTTTTTGAATTGTAACTTGTTTTTTTTGGGATTCTAATGTTAAAAAAGTGTTTTTATGTTCTTCTAAGTGTTTTTTACTCAATTCAATTTCTTTAATAATACGCTTCTCTTGAATTTTGAGCTGCTCAACTTGTTTAACATGTTCTAAGATAGTTGCTCTTTTATCTTCTAAAATACGCTTATTTTTTACAATTAACTCCAATTTATGCTTTAATGACATTTCTTTACTTTCAATTTCTTTAATATCTGTTTGAAATAATTGTATTTTTTTTTGTTTTATTTCAATCTCCTCTTCTAGATTTTGAGGTAATTCTTGTAATTTTGTCTCAAGTATAGTAATTTCTTTTGAAAGAGTTTTTGAAGTGAGTTGCAAAGCTTGTTGAAGTTGTTTATACTTATCAATATTGAATACTTTTCTAAGTACTTCTAAACGTCTATCTGCTTGTGTGAGTAGAATTTCTTTTAATTGCTCTTGTGGAGTGTAATGGGTAAATCTATACATCAACGTTTTATCTTTATTAAGAAAAGAAATTGGAAAATTAAAGTATGTAAAAATATGCATATTCATCTCTTGAGTTGAGAGTTCAAGAGTATCTAAGTTTGTTTTTAAGACTCCTTTTGATTGTGTAATTCCTGTTTTAGTTTTCTTAAACGTTCTTGAAATGGTAAATATTGAGTCTTCTTCTTGAAATGTAACTTCAATACTTCCATCTTCACATCCTTTACGTAGAATATGGTGTCCATCTCCTTTTTTAAGTCCAAATAATGCCACTTCAATAGCTAAAAGAATAGTTGATTTACCTGAACCTATATTTCCATATAATACATTAATTCCTTCTTGAAAATCTATTTTTTGATGTGTATATGATCTAATATTATTAAGAGTAATAGAGGAGATGAGCATACTTACATCTATAAACTGGTGTTTATAAAAATTTGGTGTAGGAGGAGTAGAAATTAATTTCTATAATTAATAAATACTCCATCTTCAATATCCTATAAAATATACGGAATAGGTTGGTAAGGGACACTTTCATACCTTCAATGTTTGAGTTATGCTTTGATTCCTAGCAATTTATCATCAAAAAATTCGGGATTAATTGGAGGATTTTGTCTCACATAGACTCTACATTCTTGAGTATAAGAGGAGAGTTGTTCTAATTAAAATTATTGCAATATCTGTATTTTAAGTGGGCATATGTCTTTCTTAGATTTCTTAATCTAATAGTTATCAAATTTTTATTCTTATTTAGTTTAGATTACAATAATTATTTTGCCAGTTTTGTAAAAATTTTATATAATGATTTATTCAAATTCACTTTTAGTTCTATTAACTAAATCCTCTTTTTTCAATTCAAAAAATTTTAACTAACTAGTATTATGTTAAACTAGGTCTATTATTTTTAGGAGTTAATTTTGCAATAAATGAGTTAAAATTCTAAAAAATTACCATATTTATAGGAAGAGAGTATTAAAAGAATTATATGTTAAGTTATTAGAATTTTAGATAGTATGAATTTTGTTTATTTAACTCTTCACATGAAATCTTTCGTAATTTTTCAATATGAATCTCTTATAAATTGGACTGATGTAATTAACCCTTATTTACGCATTATATGAAGTATTTACTAAAAATGAGACTGAAATTATTGTTTTTGAATAATGTTTAAAGTTTATATTACAACTTAAAATTTTAGTCCACTCGGGCTACAAGTATCTCATCTCTAGTAATAATATTATCTTGAGCTTTTAAAACTGCAGGTCTAAATGGATCATCTTTAGATAAATAACCTATCTTATGTTGGGTTTCTGTTTCTAGAGGAACAGTACTTACAAATGAAGGAGCCCATTTAGGTTTTGTACCTTTATAAAAATGAGTAGCTCCGTCGGATGTATCTCCATGAGCAGATTTTTTCCAAATTTCCATTGCTTTTTGCATATGAGGATCATCCATTGGAGTTGTAGCAGTTGTTTTTCCATTATCATCTAAAGGTGCATTAGTAGTAAAACCGTTCCAAGGAGAAAATTGCCATTGGCTGAAAATTACTTTATTAAAATCTCCATTATGTAAGTATGCTCTGTTTCTCATAACATCTGCAAGAAGTCTCATTTCTGTATCAGAACAACTCCTGCATTCCCCAAATAAAGTTCTTGCTGCAGCTTCATCCACTGTCATCCCATCTGGATGATATTCTCTTAAACGTGAAGGAAGATCCCTAATAACGACACCTCCATCAAAATTATTTCCTCTTGGAGTCATTCTATGCCCTTGTGCAATTTCTAGGTTTGTTAGAAACTCGGAAACTTTTTCTGTGGTATCTCCTCTCGTGCTTATAACACCCTCTGCATTCATTTCTCTTAATGCATTTCTCAAAGCAATATTCATATCTGAACCTCTTCCGTAAGGACCTCCCTCAGGAGGATTTTTTCCTTCAAAAATTTCTCGATATAATTGCTGTCTTGCTGCAAAACTTGAATCAAGTCCCATTTGATCCATAATATCTACAATACTTGAATCACCAAAATCAACTCCCTCAAAATTAGCATTTTGAAGAGATGGAGGAAGTTGTTCTTCGGGGGATATAATAACCCCTTCAAATTGAGGATCTAATTCAAATCTTTCTGGAAACTCTTCTCCTGCCAAATAAGATGATGGGCCCGTATTAAGTTCTCCTTCGCGAAGCATATTTAACATTTGCTCATTTTGAGACGCAGATCCTTGATATTCTTCAATTCCCAATTCTTCAGCTAACTCACTTCTAAACTGAAAATCACTTGGAAGATCTAATGAATTTAATGCATCAACAATACTTTGCTCATTTTGAGAAATTGTGCCAAAGTCTGCATTTTGAAGTTGTTCTCTGAGTTCTTGAGGAAATTGAGTTAAACCTCCGCCTTCTTCACTAGTTAATATTTGATTGGAACGAATACCCTCAGGATTATTAGCATTAAAGAGCATAGAAAATTTTTCTTCTCCCCGCCCTGGATGAAATCGACCTTCATGTGTAGTTATAATAGTTAAATCATCTCCTTCATTGACACCAAAACCAGCAATTTTAGTAGTTTCCCGTGTAATATCAAATTGTCTTTGAACTCCTTCTGGACCTCTTTGAATTACACTAAGTCGTGTATTATCTTCAATTAATTCTGATTGTATTTGAATTACTTTACCCTGTGGAACTTCTATTTTAGGATTCCCTTGTCCTTGAACTTTTACATTCATTAATGTTGAACCATCATCAGTTGTTTGCTCAATAATATAATTTGAGACTCCTTCACAGCAGTTAGCTCTCACAGACAATATCATCTCTTCATTTGAGCTTGAGGGAAAATCTGTCTCATATGCCGTATTAACACTCCTAAATTCATGAACTGTTCCTTGATTTCTTAAAGAACGAGTTTCAATTCTTCCTTGTAATCCATAATCTCCTTTTTGATTAACACTTAAACGCGTTTGAGAAGTTAAAAATGCATCTCTACCTAAAAAATCTGTAAAAGATACTTCTTCAATTGCTCGTACAAATTGATTTGAAGTCTGTGGATCAATACCCACATTAAACATATTTCCTGAGAATTCAATCCCTTGATTCTCTACTCTTGCAGGCTGATTTGGTGTTGAAGATGAAACTTGCAATTCTCCTCCTTGTTGTGAGATAACATTTCCTTCTAAAATTCTCTGCCCTGATAGCACGCTAACAGTTCCATCACTGTTTAAAGAACTTCCTTGTAAATCTGATTCTGAAATTGAAATCAAGTTCCCACCTTGTGTTTCAAATATAAAAATTTGTCTCAGGGGTTCGTAATTTTTTAAAGTGTACTCGTGAGTTTGAGGACCCTCAACCCCAACTTTTTCTAAATACTTTCCTAAAGATTCTAAATTTTCATTAACTACATCAACATTATTACCCATTATCTTACGATACTCATCAAATACTGCTTTGTCACTGAGTAAATCTTCATTCTCCCCTACAGTTGATACAAATTGCTTAGGGTCGTTTTCAGCAGCACTACTTGCCATATCAGGATTGTCGGTTAGAATTGTAGGGTCATCCCCTATTATGTCCCAAGCTTTTTTAGGATTCCTTTGAAAACCATCTTGAGGGTTATCTCTAAAAGAGTTTTCAAAATTTTCACTTGACCAAGAATCATCATTAATGTCAGTATCTGAACTAAATGAGTCAGAGGATGCTAATAGTAATGCTGCAAAAATTAAAATTAAATATTTTATTAATGAGTTCATTTTTCTCTAATCAAACCTCCAGTTATATTTAATTGCAAATTGAAATTCTCTTGGAAATTCTTTTCCAGATTCTTCAAATATGAAATTAAAAATTGCGACATCAAAATTTTGTGGTTTTAATTCATATCTGAAATTATTATTGTATCCTAATATGTTCAAATTACTTATAGGAATTCTGCTAAAATCACCATTATGTAAATTAATAAATTCGTTAACTAAATTATAATAATATAAAAAGTTACTTTCAACTTCTACTTGAAATCTCTCAATATTACTACTCTCTCCAATCTCATTATTGAGTAAATTGATGGGAACATTAAGAGTTGCAAGTATGGAACCATCTTGAATGAGCATTTTTGATTCAAATTGTCCTATATTAATCTCTTCAAAAATCATGTCAAATTCCTCTAAATTATTGATACAAAATTCAATATTATTATCAACTGCCATTTCTAATTGTTGTTCTAATTCTTGAATACTTGGAACTTGTTTTTGATTATCATACACATAAAAAGGAACTGTTAAATATCCATCAAACGCAAAAAGAGGGGGAGTTTCATAATATCCTCCACTAAATTGGTTAAAATATGTTTGTTCTTTAATTTCAAGTTTTAAGCAATTTTCTACATATTCACGAACCAAATTTATTTGAGGGTCTGAACTAAGAGTTGCAGTTCCACTTTCTAAAGTTGTACGTTGATTTTCGCTATAAGATAATATAATAAATGCCCCTACTACTAAAATTATGATCGATAAAATGACAAATATAGTAATTTGAGACTTCTTATTCATATCATTTATTCAAGTTTTAACTTTTTAAACACTTGTTGTTACTTCAAATAAATATCAAGTTTTTACTTCATTCCCATTCGTATTTAATTGCAAATTGGAACTCTGTTAGTCGTTCAGTCCCAGATTCCTCAAAAATAAAATTGTAAATGTTTACATCAAAATTTTGTGGTTTTTCTTCATATCTAAAATTATTTTGGTACACATGCATGTTCAAATCACTTCTAGGAATTCTGCTAAAATCTCCACTATGTAAATTAATAAATTCCTTAACTAAATTATAATGTCGACGATAATCATTCTCCACTTCTACTTGAAATCTTTCAATATTGCTTCTCTCTTGTGTATCTGCATTGAGTAAATTTATTGGAACATTTAAAAATGCAAGTATGAAGTCTTCCTGAATTGATATCTCAGAATCAAATTCTTCTATATTAATTTCTTGAAAAACCATGTCAAATTCTTCTAAATTATTGATACAAGATCCTATATTTTCATTAATTGCTATTTCTAATTGCCTTTCTAAGATATCAAGAGACGGAATTTGCTCTTGACCAGCAAATACATAAAACGGGACTTTTAATTCCTCATCAAATGCATAACGGTCGTTAGGAGGAGTTTCATAATATCCTCCACTGAGTTGGTTAGAATATGCTTGTTCTTCAACTTCAAGTTTTAAGCAATTTTCTATATATTCACGAACTAAATTTACTTGAGGGTCTGAACTAAGAGTTGCAGCTTCACTTTCTAAAGTCGTACGTTGATTTTCGCTAAAAGATAATACAATAATTGCCCCTATTGCTAAAATTATGACCGATAAAATGACAAATATAGTAATTTGAGATTTTTTATTCATATAATTCTTTTACTTATTAAGTATTTAAATAATTGTTACTACTCAAAAAAAATCAATATTCGATTAAAACCTTCAATTAATCGTACACTCTAAATGTATTATTTAAAGTTTTTTTGTAAGTATCATGTGCTCTTTGTGTCTAAACTTTTAATATTTTCTAACTAATAAGTTGATAGAGTAGAGTTAAATTATATTAATTATAGTATACCGATAGAGAAGTTACAAATCTATTAATTATTCATAAGTTCAAGAATTATTTTTTTTATCTCTATTTAATTACTATATAAATTATTAAATATTACATTTAAAGTATATGTAGATTTATGAATGCCCTTAAAATCAATTCCTCTATATTTTTACTCAGTCTTATTTTAATTTTAATTCCTAATTCTTTTTCTAACTTTGAAACAATTTCAATAAATCTTGAACTTATAGAAGGAGGGTGTGCAGGATATGATAATTCATTAGTTCAAGTTTATTACCAAAACAACAGCTTAGTTAATAATTCAGATTTCATTGTTGAGTTTTACGACGGTCCTCTAGCTGCTATGGGTATTCTTTTAAGTTTTGAAGTTAGCTCAGAACCTCAAAAAATTGATTTTCAAAAACCAGGTAGTTATTTATATGATATTCGAGTTCCAAATGATAATAATACTTATCTTCAGACAAGTGGATTTATAGATATATTTGATTGTGGTTTTGATTCATTTAACGCAATAGATAGTTATGAGTCATTAATTGAAATAAAGTCTAACTTTGATCCTCAAATACCTATACTTAGTGTTACTCAACATAGAGATGAGAGCTTAGAAACAGATTTTAAGATTATTATCTTAGAATTAAATCTAATGCCATTTATTAGAAATAGTGATAGAATTAAATTTAATACAGACCAACAACTTTGGACTTCAGACAATCTTGAAAATTGGGAAAAAATTAACTCCTCAGATTATATTTTTGAAAATTTAGTTTCTAGAAATGTATCTTATATTGCAGTTGAAACTTTGCAAACTAATCAAGAAAATACTACAAGTTCTAATAATAATGGAGATAATCAAGAAAATGGTGTCAATAATTCTACTGTAGAAGAAGAAATTCAAAATAGGCCAATATCAAGAGGAGGAGAAAATGTTCAAGAACTTCAGACTTCAAGTTCAACTTTTTCGGGTCAAAGTTCAAATTCATCTTTTATAGTTACATTTGTTGTAGTTTCGCTACTATTGGGAGGAATTTTCTTTTTAATTATTTCTAAAAGCTCTAAAAAGAATTCTTCTCAAGAATATGAAACCTCTAACTCAGATATTTCACTAAATAATCCAATTCCTAATTTAATGGAAAGTAGGATAATTACATATATTGAAACTTACAAAGAATATTATTCAACTGAGCAAATAATTGACCAACTTATTAATAATGGATTTGAGAAACAAACAATTATTGAAATCATCCAAAAATATATTGAAAAACAAAAAAATAACAAATCTCTCAAATAATTATATTTAATTAAATTCTCCTCTAACTCGCATCTCCCGCTTCTTTTTGTTATAATTCACTACATAATTATGAACTGAGTTTCTAATATGTCTAATAAATTTCATCATCTCAGAATTTTTATCATATTTTAAAGAACTATTACTCAATGTTGTAAATATTTCTTCCTCTTGTTTTGCAAGTGAAATTAAAGGAATGGTAACTGCATCTCCTCCGACATTCTCTAAAGCTTTTTGAGCCATATGTAATTGCCCAAGTCCACCATCAATTATAATTAAATCGGGAAAATCATCTCCTCGTTCTTTAATTCCATAGTACCTTCTATATACACACTCTTTCATTGCTAAAAAGTCGTCTTGTTTTTTATGCAGTGATTTGATTTCAAATTTTCTATATCCTTGTTTATTTTCAATACCATCAACAAATTGAACCATTCCTCCAACTGTATAATCATATGATAAATTTGACATATCAAAACATTCAATTACTCTTGGAAGTTGGGGTAAATGTAGAGCATCTTGAATTTGTTCAAGTATTGTTTTATTTTTCACTCGATATTCTAAATTCTTGTACGCTATTCCCATTAATTTTCTCTTCTCTCCTTTTTTAGGATGAACAATATATAATTTTTTATGATGCAAAGCATAAATTGCTTCTTGAAGTTCTTCAATTTGATAAGCTGAAGTTGCAAAATGTTCTTCAATTAATAATTCATAGGGCGGAAATCTAGAAGTATAATATTTTTCAAGCCACTCCACAATTGTGTGATACTCTTGCAGAAGAAATTCTTCTTTTTTTAATATTGAACCCTTAGTTATATGAAGCATAACAATTTGAGTAGTTTTATTAGGTAGCTCCTCAAACACCACTACATCTTGATTGTACTCTTTTAATGTATCCACTCGTTGCTCTTCTTCTTCAATACTATTTAAAATTTCAAGGAGTTGTTTGTATTCCTTTGCTCGTTCAAATTCTAAATTCTTTGCAAATGTGAGCATATCAGCTGTGAGTTGTTTTCTAAGTTTAGGGATATTTCGATATTTCAAAAAATGCTGTGCTTGTGTAACTTGACTTTGATACCACAATACATCAATTTCTTCTAGAGTCTTTGCGGGTGCCTTCTCAATTTCAAAATTAATATGTGATTTAGAAGAGTATGTTTTTGGAGTAATAAGTTTAAAATATTTTACACAAAAGTCTATGAGTTTTATTCTTAAATAACTATTAGCGTATGGTCCAAAATATGTTCCTTTTAAGTGTGTTTTTCTAGTAGATGAAATCGTTGGAACTTGTGAATTTGAAAAGTAAATATATGCATACGTTTTATCATCTTTTAAATGAATATTATATTTAGGCTTATATTTTTTAATCAGTCTATTTTCAAGTAAGAGTGCTTCAAGTTCATTATGTACAATAATAGTCTCAACTCTGACAATGTGCTGAAGTAAAATTCGTGTTTTAGGGTTCTCTTGAGCTTGCGAGGTAAAATATGATGAAACTCGTTTTTTCAAATTTTTTGCTTTACCTACATAAATAATATCTCCATTTGCATTAAAATATTGATATACGCCGGGTTCTTTGGGTAGAATTTCAAGATTAAGAGGAGATGGTATTTTCATATGTACATATAGTTAGGAGGAGTATTTAAATGTTGAGTTCTCATCTTTTAAAAATTATTACTTACGAATTGATTTTAGAAAAAATAATGCACGAACCGGGATTCGAACCCAGATCACCGGCTTGGAAGGCCGGGATACTAGCCGTTGTACTATTCGTGCTTGTGAATACACATATTAATTTTAAACTCTTTATAAATATTTCTTTTAATGTATAATTAACTTTATGATTTAAATATATAATTTTAAATATTCAAACACTTTAAATATCGCAGTATTTATAAACTCAAAGAAGTTAGTTTTTAGTAGCAAATATCGTTTCTTAGACATTGAAGTCTAGTTAAGGATACATTTGCTTATGTAAATATGCAATAGTATACCCGTTAAAAATGGCAAGAATACACGCAAGAGTTAAAGGTAAATCTGGTTCAACAAAACCAATTACACCTGATTTATCATTTGTTAGCTTAAAAGCTAAAGAAGTTGAAGCCCTAATTATTAAATTAGTAAAAGAAGACAATAAAAGTTCTTCAGAAATTGGAATTATTTTAAGAGATACATACGCAGTTCCTAGTGTTAAAGCTGTATGTGGAAAAAGTATTGGGACAATTCTAAAAGAGAATAATCTAGAGAAAACAATTCCCGAAGATTTGCAAGCATTAGTTGAAAAAGTATTTTCTTTAAAAAAACATCTAAGTAATAATAAAAAAGATGTTCACAACAAAAGAAGTCTATTACTAATTGAATCTAAGATTAGAAGACTTACTAAGTATTACAAATCAAAAGGAAGAATTGCACAAAACTGGAGGTATGACTAAATAAAAAATGGCAAAAGTAGTTGTTAAACAAAAAGTTAAAAAAGTTAAAAGAAAATTTCCAGTTGAATTTATTGCACCTGAAATTTTTAATTTTAAAAGTCTAGGCCAGGCAAGTGTAAGTGATTTAAATAAAAGTGTTGGAAAAACTATTAAAATCAATATGATGTATGTAGCTGATAGTGTTAAATTTCAAAATATTAGACTTACATTTAGAGTTAGCGAAGTTGACTCAGGAAAAGCTAAAACAGAAATTTCAAAATATGAACAAGTTCCATATTTTTTATCAAGATTTATTAAAAAAGATTCAGATTTAGTAGAAGTTAATGAATACGTTACAACAAAAGATAATAAAGAAGTTTTAACAAAATTATTTATTGTAACTAAACACAATGAATCACAATTAGTACTTAGAGAAATTAGAGCAAAAGTTAAGGAATTAGTTGCAAAAGAAGCTACTGACGTGAATTATAATGACTTTATTTCAAATATTGTATATAGTAAGGTTCAACAAAAAATTAGAAATGATTTGAAAAAAATTACACCAATTAAAGTATTTGAGTTCAAAAAAACAGAACTTATAATCACTAATGAAGAATAAATCATTTCTTTTTAGATATATTATAACTAACAGATAAATCAAAAAAATGGAAATTTCATCAATTGAACATAAAAAAAATGAATTACAAATTAAAGTTTCTTCCAATGAAGAGTCTTTATTTATGCTTCTAAAAGGATATTTAGAAGAGAACTCGGATGTTGATATTGTTGGTGTTACCAAAGAACATCATCTTATCGATGAAACAGAGTTCTATTTAAGAGCTGATGAAAAAAAAGATGCTAAAGAAGTATTTACAAAAGCTCTCTCATCAATTAAAAAAGAACTAGAAGGTTTAAAAATAAAATAAAATGGCAATTATAGGATTTAATTATACAAAAATTGAAGGATTTAAAAACGTTGATCAACAACAAGTAGCAAGTGGAGGTTTAGAAGTAAATCATAGTATCTCTTTTACTAATGTTGTTAAAATTCCTTTAAAAGTAAACGGTGCTCAAAATGATGTACTAAGAGTAGAATTTGAATTCTCAATAAAATACCAAGAAGTTGGAACTATTGAGCTTAAGGGTGAAACATTATATACAGACACTCCTGAAATTTTAGAAGAGAGTTTGAAATCATATCAAGATTCAAAAAAATTACCTGAAATGGTTGATTTAACAATTAGAAAATTTGTATATAACAAATGTTTAATGCAATCAATGAGTTTTTCAGATTTACTAAATTTACCAGCCCCAATTCCTCTTCCAAAATTTGAGAGAAAAAAAGCAGCAGAATAAACAAGACTAATTATTAATAAGAATTATTTCTAAATTTTTTTTATTAAGACATTATTTTCTAAATTTTCAACTTACATCAAGTTTTCTAAATACAAATAAAAGTGTTCTAACATAGAGATACTAGAAGAATTTTTAAAGGAATAATATCCTAAATTTTTATATGACTAAAGTTTGTTGGTATTTTCAAGTTCATCAACCTATAAGACTTAGAAATTATAGAATTTTTGATATAAAGCACAACCATGACTATTTTAATGAATCATTAAATAGAGATATTTTTAGAAAAGTTTCATACAATTGTTATCTTCCTATGAATCAATTACTTCTAAAATTACTTCATAAACATTCAGAATTAAAAATAACATTTTCTATTTCAGGAATTGCAATTGAACAAATGGAAAAATATTTTCCTGAAGTGTTAGATTCATTTAAAGAGCTTGTTCAAACCGGCCAAGTTGAATTATTAAGTGAAACCTATTACCACTCATTAAGTTCATTATACTCAAAAGAAGAATTTTATGAACAAATTTCACAGCATAAAAAAATCATAAAACACCATTTTGGAATTGAGCCTAAAATATTTAGAAATACTGAGCTAATTTATAGTGATGAAATTTCTGAAATGATAAGTGAATTAGGTTTTGAAGGTATGCTTCTTGAAGGTTGGGGGCCAGTATTAAATTTTGAAAGTCCAAATTATGTATATTCAAATTCTACTAATTCTTTAAAATTACTTGCTAAAAATTATACACTCTCAGATGATATAGCGTTTAGATTTTCACACACCCAATGGGATGAGTGGCCATTAACATCAGATAAATTTGCTGACTGGATTGATAAAAGTTTAGATTATGGAGATGTTGTTAATTTATTTATGGACTATGAAACATTTGGAGAACATCACCTAACAAGTACAGGAATTTTTGAATTTATGGAGCATTTACCTTCAATTCTTTTAGAGCAAAAAAACATATCATTTACAACTCCAAGTGAAATCATTAACGAAATTACATCTAAAAAGAATATTTATGTAAGTGAACCAATTTCATGGGCTGATACAAATCGTGATTTAAAAGCATGGATAGGAAATATCATGCAAGAAGAAGCTTTAAAAGAATTATATGCAATAGAGAAGGATGTAAAAAAATATGGGACTTTAAAAGAATTACAAGACTGGAAAAAGCTTACAACTTCAGATCATTTCTATTATATGGGAACCCATTTATTTGAAGAAGAAAAAATAATTCACTCATATTTTTCTTGCTATGAAACACCATATGAAGCATACATTTTTTTTAGAAATGCACTTAAAGATTTAAAAGAAAATATTACCCTAAAAAAACAACAGCAACAGTTAATACAAAACCAAGAAATGATAAAATCTCAAAACGAGATTTAAATTCTTTTGAAAATGTCATATTAAAAAATTCAAATATTGAAATTAAAAAAATTAATAATGGATTTATAAATAATGAAATGTACATTAATACATAACTTAAACTTCTTCTATAATAATACTTATCTAAATGGTAAAATCCAAATTCACATATAATAAAAAAAAGAATAAATAATATTAAAAAAAAATATGTTGATAGAACCACACTCATTATAAGAGTGAGTAATAAAATACTATATCTTGCAATTGATTTAAACTGCTTTGAGAATTCTTTTTCATCATCACACATTTTAGTTAGTAATTTAGAACTAAATACAAATAAAGAAGAAATTATTGCAAGAGCTATAATTGTAAAAGAACTTAGCATTTCCATATATAAAATTTTAAAGATTTCATTTATTTAAATATTATTCACTTATTAAACTAAAACAAGTAGGAATAAAAAATAATAAATCTAAATAAGTTAATTAAATTTGACTCCAAATTCTGAAAACTCTGATTGTAAAAATATTACTAATGTTTCATAATCAATTAATTCTGGAACTGGATAATTACCTATAATTGTTAAAGGAAGTGAAGTAACACCATAATTTCTTAAAAATTGATAAGTCTCATTAATAAAATTATTTGTATCTTCTGAATTAATACAATCTTCAAATTCTACAATATTCATCTCAGGAATTGAATTTTGAGCTAACTCAGTAATCTGTTCAACACTTAGTTGAGTTGAACCGTTATGAATTTCAACAAATTCAATATGCATAGGTATAAAAAGGTCTTGATTTGTGGCACAAAAAATTGCTCTGTGTGTAATTTCAGAATTTGGTGAGACTGGAGCAGGAATAAATTTTATATTAAATATTTCATCTTCATTAGAGCTCTCAACATTTATTAAACTTAAAAGTAATTCGGGGATTGGGGCTATATAATCTTCTTCAATTGAATTAAGTGAGATATAATTATCGACATCATTTTTATTTCCATTCATAACTTGGCATCTTGGACAGTTATAGTCGTAGATAAAAGTGATTGGAACTCCTGCTAAATTTCCAAAACTAATTGAATTTTGGGGCACTGAAAACTGTGAATTTAGGTATTTAATTGTAGTAATTTGAGGGTTTAAAATATAAAAATCATCATTTGTTATTTCAATAAACAAGCTTCTAAAATCAGCTTCTTCAAAAAGCTCTAAATCTTCAATAGAAGAGGGTAATAGAAATAATGGAGTAAAATCAAAATCTAATCCTTGATTTCTTAAAAGTTGTAAAACTTCTTTTGCAAGAGAGGAATTGTGATTAATAGTTGTAAACTCAATTGATTCTTGAACATCTAAAGATACCAGTATTTCTTCTAAATCAACTTTTGTTTGATTAACTTGACAAAATTTACAATTCTCATTTTTAATTATTATAATTTCAAATATGCTTTCATCATCTTTAAACAAAAATAAAGAATTATTATTTTGATTATCTTCTAAATTTAGACTCAATTGAGATTGATTCGAATTATTAATTAAACTTTCATTAGTATTGAAGTTATCTGGAGAAGAATTGGAGAAAAAATTTACTGTAATAATTATCATTAGTAGTATAAATAAGACAGCTAAAGTTACAAGTACTACTTTAAATATCCAAAATAGCCAAATTTTTCCTAATTGGGGCGATGATGAAGAGTTCATTAAATTAGATTCTTCTACTTTACTAGCAACAGTATCCTCTTGAGATTTTGATTTAAAAGAAGGAGATTTTTTACTAGTCATATTATTTAAGTGCTCAGAGTTTGTCTTATTTCTCTCTCTAATTGGTTCTCTAATTTTTCTATTCTTCATAATATAAAAAACTTAAATATATGTCATTTATAAATTTTTGTATCTTAGAAGTGATAAACTAAAACCTTATGTATTAAAATATGTCAAATTAAATTTTTATTTATTTAATTGAAATTTTTTAAATTTTTTTCTTCAGTTTCCATTCTCTTACTTTTATCATTTTTATGATATCTAATTAAAAGTTCTCCAATTACATGATATGTGAATTGCCTAATTTTTTTCTCGATATTAAATGAATATTTTGAAGTTTTAATCTTAAATTTAAAAGATACTTCTTTGCTCGAAATATCAATATATTCAAGAGTTATAGGATTCTCATCTTTTTTTGAGAGCAATTCTTCATATTCTTTTTGTAATTTCTTCTTCACTTCTTTTTCGATACTTTTAATCAAAGGCATCTCATCTCTTAATAGAGAAATTTCAATTTCAATTTGCTTTAGACCTTCTCTTGAAAAATTGATAATTTCTCTTGTTTGAATTATTGAATTAGGAATATATACATAATCTCCTGAATCATTTTTTAGTTCAATTGTTTGAAATGAAATATCTGTAACATAACCTCTAACTCCATTAATTTCTACATATTGTTTTAGATTAAATTTCTCTGAGAAAAATAAATACATTCCATTGAGTAGATTTGAAATAAAATCTTTAAATAAAATTGCTAGAGCTACTCCTACTAATGCCATTGATGTGAAAAATGTTAAAAATTCAATTTGCAATATATGTAAAGTTATAAAAAAGATTACAATTACTTTAATGACATTTAATATGTGTCTTATTCCAACAATAAATAAATCTTCTAGGTCAAAAGGAAGGTTTTTAGTTCTAAGATATAAATAAATTAAAGTTCTTGAAACAATTCTAAAAATATTTTGAACAATCACTGAAATAATAACAATTTTTAAAAAAGAACTTGTATAAAACTCCAATTCCAAATTATCTACCACTTGGTATGCTAAAAAAAAAATTATAATTATTACTACTCTTTTTAAAATTCGGTGAAAGTAATTAGAATTTATTTTAACATTAAGTTCCACAATTAATAATTTTAAACAAGACTTAATAAATATTTGTTTTTATTATATTGTTTATAAGAGAAAATAACTTTAAATTAATGAAAATATTCTATCAAAACCACTTGCTACGTCTTGAGTAAATATTGTTGAAATTATATACAAAATAATAATTAAAGTAATTATAAGTATAATAAATTTAATAATAGTAGCTATTTCAAGTTCTCCTTTATTTTTTAATTTATTTTGTAAAATCTCATGTAGTATTTGTTTCATTTTATATTATTATCGCATATATTGATAAAAATCTCCTCTTTTTATTTGTTTTTTGTACTCTTGTGATATTGAATTTTGTGTTGAGAGTATAATTGTTGGTGTAATAAGTGTAAATGTCGTATGAGTTTGTTTTCCTATTTCAAATAATTCTTGAACTACCTTCATAGAAAGAGATGTCGTAAGTTCATACTCTTTTTGAGAATTTTGTGAAGCTTGAGAAATTTGGTTTTTATGTAATTCAAAAACACTTTTTTCAAGTTGTTCGATAATCTTTTTTTGCTCTTTCCATTCTTTAAAAAATTTAGCAGCTGTTGTTGAAGTTGATTTCCAATCTACGGCAAATTCCTTAGCAGTATGTTGAAGTTCTTGTTGCTGTTCTTGAATAAAGTTATATGCAAATTCACCAACTTTGTATTCTATTCTAATAACTCCGTCTTGAAGTTTTGAGGTTGAGACAATTTTAAATAATTGAATATCTTTTGAATTACCCACATGTAGTCCTCCACATGCTTCAATATCATATTCTCCTACATGAACTATTCTAAGCACTCGTTGTGGAATTGCTCCTCCTTGATAGAGTCTAAATCCATATTTCTGCTCAGCTGTAGTTCTCTCTAGCTCTTCTATAAATACATCTTCTCCTTTTATAATGAGTTCTTGAACTTTTTTTTCAATTTGAAAAATTTCTTCTTGAGTGAGTTGTTTATAATGTGTAATATCTAAACTTCCAATTTCCTCTTTTAAATTTGAACCATGTTGCCAAATGTGATTTCCAAGTACTTCTTTTGCTGCATAATTAAGTAGGTGAGTTGCAGTATGAAGTTTTTGAAGGTTTTCTCTTCTTTGTGAATTAATTGAAATTGTAACCATTATCTATATATTTTAAATAGCGAGAATTTATAAAATATTGCTTTTTATTGTAACTATGGTTAAAACAGTATTCACTCCTAGTGAACTTAAAGATGAGTATCCAGGATGTTTTAGAATATATGAATTTATGCTAAGTAAAAGAGGAGTAGGTATTGAGAAGCACTTACAAACACATATGACTCGTTTTATTAAAAGAAATTCTAAGTTCGTAAAAGAAATTGAAGCGTTATTTACTGAATATACTCAAAAAGATTCTATGCATCATTTTTTTAAAAGTGGTGTTGTAAAAACTTCAATTAAAGAATTACAAAAAGAATTACACACTACCTACTCACAATTTCAATCCTCACAAGATTCTAAAAAAGAGCATTTATTAGAACATAGTGAGTCTATTAGTGATTTACTACAAATTCATAAATCTACACAAGAGAGAGTTGAATCATATGATGAAATTTATTCGTACTTATGTTCTAATGCTTTATCTTCATTTAAAAATTCTCCTCTTACTATTTTAGATATAGGATGTGGGATGAATCCTTTAAGTGTTGAAAAATTTATTGAGCAGTTTGGGAATTCAAATATTAAGTGGATTGGATGTGATGTTCATCAAGAGGATATGGACTACATTTCTAAGTGTTATAAAAAATTTGAATTTGAAGGAGAATTTTTTTCTTGTGATTTAACAAGAGAAGATGACAGAGAAAAGATTAATTTTCTACGTGTTGATGTACTTTTTGCGTTTAAGGTATTAGATAGTTTAGAACATATTCAAAGAAACATTTCATTTGATATGTTAAAAGAACTTGATTATAAAATTGGAGTTATCTCCTTTGCAACATTTTCACTTGGAAGAAGAAAACGAATTCCAATTACAAAACGAGCATGGATTTTGAAATTTTTAGAACGTGAAAAATGGGCTTATTCAATTTATGAAACAGATAATGAAGCATATATTGTGTACAAGAGGAGATAAAAATTATAATACTACTCTAATTTTCTAATAATTTCTCTATTTCTGCTCCAAATTCTTTTGCTCTTTGAAGAGAAGTGTTAGCTTTGGACTCTTTAATTGCTTGTGTCATTTCATACTGAATTCTTGATCTTTTTACTCTTTCAAATTCAAAATTTTCAATGAGATTTTCAGAAATTGATAAAGCTTCTTGAGCAATGATATCATACTGTTCTATTAGTTGTTCTACGAGTGAATCTTTAAGATATGCATTTGCAATGTAAAACATTGAATAATATGAAGTTACAATTACCCGAAGCATTGAGGTTTTATCGTTAAAGATTTTTTGAGCAACAAATAATGATTCTTGGTAATTTTTCATATATGTATCAAACACTACTTTATTAAATGATTGCTTTTTTACTAAACCTTCATCTAAATAGTTTTTAATATTATTTTTTGCTTCTTGTATTCTCTCTTCATTCATTTTCAATTATGTTATAATAATTTTCAATTCCATATAAAATGATATTATGTTTAATAATTTCTTTTCCAACATTTGATTTGTTTGCAATTAACATAGATTTAAATTCTTCAACAGAAAAATCATTTAAATCAATATCTAAAGGTAATAATGATAATTTATCTTTTAATTTTTTTATAGTTTCCTCTTCATTACAAATTACACATAAATCAATATCTGAGAGTTTTGTTCGTGTCTTTTTTGCAAAAGAACCAAAGATTAATACTATAATAAATGGATTACATAAATCTTTTATTTTATTATATATTAATTTGAAATTTTTATTTTGAAATAACTCTTCTCTTCTTTCTAATTCTGCTTCAAATGTTTTTGAATTTAATTGATTATTAAACTCAATTTGATACGTATTTCCAATTTTCTGCTTTATTATATTCTGAGAATGTTCAAGTTTTTGAATACTTGTATGAGTATTTTTATAATCAATACCTAGATTTTTTGAAATTTCACGAATTGTGAATTTTTGAGAGTTATGTCCAATTAAATATTTTAATATTTGTATCTCTTGTTTCATTTTACACCATAATAGTATGGTAATAATACCATATATATAAAATTTATGATTTAATAAGTGAATATAACATTTCAATTAAATTCTTAAAAGAATATTCCCTTACAGATATATGGAAGAAATTTCTCAATTAATAGAAACGTTTAATCAAAAAGAAGTTGAAATATCAAGACTCCAACATGCAAGTTATGTTCTTTATGTTGATTTACAATCAATTTGTCCTTCTTTAGGTCAAGAAGCAAGAGCTGAGCAACTTACAACACTAAGTGGAATTATACATGAAAAGATAACAGATAGTTCATTTGTTAATTTAATTACATCTATTAGAAATCATCCTAATTTTAATGTTCAAAGAGAAGATATTGTGAGAAAAATTGAATTGTGGTATAAAGAAATTACAATTAACACTGCTTTGAGTAAAGAATTTGTCCAACATGTTGAGAGTTTAAAATCTCAAACGAATAATTTATGGAGAAAAGCAAGAGAGACATTACAAAAAGAAGATAAAGAACAATACTTAGATTCTCTTAATGAGTTATTTAATGCTAGATTAGAAGAATTTGAACGTGTTAAAGAAGTATTACCTTACTCATCACCATATGAATATTATGTGGATTTGTATGAGGAAAATATGACTCCTAAACATATTGACTCACTATTTTCACAAATTAAAAAAGGTGTTATAGAAATTGTTAATCAAGTAGATACTGGTGAGAATCCTATTTCTCAAAACTCACTTAAAACATTAGAACAATTGCATCTTCCTTCATCAAGTCAAGAAGAATTACTCTTAAAAGTATTTGAATATTTAGGCCTTGATTCTTCTTTTTTTAAACACTTTGAAACAACACATCCATTTATGATTTCTTTAGGTCCAAAAGAAGTTCGAGTAGGAATTGCATATAGAGAAGATCCTTTCTTTTCATTTAGTTCAGGTATTCATGAAGCAGGACATGCTCTATATGAACATAATCAAGAATATAAAGATACTATTTTAGGACAAGGTTCTTCAACAGCAATTCATGAATCTCAATCCCTATTTTGGGAGAGTCATATTTCAACTTCAAACTCTTTTTTATCCTCTTTTTATAAAGAATTTCAAAAAGTTTCAAATAATGAACTTGACAATATTTCATTTGAAGAATTTTATGCGTATGTGAATAGAGTTTCAAAATCACTCATTAGAATTGAAGGAGATGAGTTAACTTATCCTTTGCATATTATTATTAGATTTGAAATTGAAAAAGAATTATTTGCCCAAAATATTACAGTATATGATATTGAACGTGTTTGGAATGAAAAATATAGAGAATATTTTAATAGAGAACCTGAAAATTTCAAAGAAGGATTTATGCAAGATGTTCATTGGAGTGAAGGAATTTTTGGATATTTTCCTACCTATCTTTTAGGAAGAATATATGCTTCACAAATTGAAAAGGAACTTAGAAAAAGATTTTCAAATTATGATGATATAGTTTCTAGTTATCAATTTGAAACTATTTTAAAAGTTCTTAGAGAAGAAATACTCAAGTTTGGAAAATTAAAGACTAATTCTGAATTAATTACAAACTTTGTAGGAGAAGAGTGTAATCCTGAAGTGTATATTGAATATTTGAAAGAGAAATTTGATTCAATTTATAATTTTAAATAAAAAAATATTTAATTTACTATTTAATGTTTTTCTATAAATTCTTGTGCAATTTCTTTTAAATATTTAATAAGTTTATTTGAAAAGTCGACAAAATTCTTTTCATTAAATTCAATTAGTGATAAGTTATAAATATCTTCTAAATCTACATTTATATTACTTGAAATGAATTGTTTTATGTTTAACTTAGTTTGTTCAAATTCAAATGGAGAGGCGTTTAGTTTTTTGAAGATATCTTCTTTAGTTTGAGTAAATATACTTTTTTGTTTATGTATTAAATATAAATCAAATACATCTCTTGCTTTAAATTGAATTCTTGTAATTGTTGCTCTAATTTTTTCAAGAATTATTTCATCAATTGGATACACTTGAAGATTTAAATTTATTAAATTATAGTTAGTTAATCTTTTTATAACATAACTGTTTTGAATTTTAATGTCTAATAGATTTTGTATATGTTCTAATTTAGGTTTATTTATTAATTCTTCAACAAATGAAATTTCAAACTTAATATTGTCTTCTCTTTTTGTTATTTGAGATATATAATATAACTTAATGATGTAAAGAGATCTAGAATTTTTTTGAATAATATACTTTGAATTAGTTCTAATGTTTTGAAAATCTAATTTTGAAATCTTAGCTATTTTTTCTATTTCATTTAGTATTGGGATTATTCTTTGTTTTATTTGTGACTCTCTTTGTGATTTTGAAGGTACATGTTTAATTTCATTTGAATCTTGATGAATAAAATCTAAATCCTCACTAATTCTATGATATTTGAGATAATTTTTTGTAAGTAATGTGCCTCCTTTAAATATTAATTTATCTAGATTAGGAGTGTTTTCTTTAGCCCAATTCGATAAAAATTCTGAGAGAATATAGTCTTTTTCAATTAGGTCTTCTTGAATAGGAGTCTCAAGAGATTGTTTAATTTGATTCACATATAGACTAAAATCTTTACTTTTCATTTTCTAGTATTTTATTTTGAATATATTTTGGATATGCTTTTGCAATTTGTTGAACTTTTTTTTTATCTATTTTATCTGCTAACTCAATTGGTATTTTTTTATTGAAATAAATATAATCTACATATATTTTCTCATTTGTAGCTATGTTTTGTGTTATTCTATTTTTAGTTTTATTTTGAGAATAATTACTTATATACTTTGATTTTGTTTTAATAAATTTAAACTCTACGTCTAGAACTTTTAGTCTTTTAGAGAATTTATTATTAATTATCGTAGTTATTTTATGAGCTTGCCATAATACATTATTTAATTCTAATCCTTTTTCAAATGAAATATACCATTTTATATTTGATTTATTTAATACTGCATATGTTAATTCTAATGAATAATAATTTAATATTCCTGATTTTCTTTCATTTTCAGATAAAATGTAGTAATATTTGTTAAACAATGCTTTGATTTTTTTATTTTCTCTTAATTTTTTTAGATATTTTTCAGGTTTGTTTTGTATAACATCACAAATTAAATTGAGTAATTGTTTTCTAGATACTACTTTTTCATCTAAGTTATCTAATTTGAAGTTTAAAATCTCTATTTCTTTCATTTCTTATTTTCTTAGGTAATTTATATTTATAAATATATTGTTTTAAATTATTGATTTTTTTCAATAATTTGAAATAAAAATGATGTCTAAGAGAGTAAAGAGTTCTATTTGTTCAATTAATTCTTGTTTTCTAGTTTGAATAGCAAAATAACTCTGAGCAAATGCAATCTCTTCCTTTCTAGAATCTCCATTTTGAGCAATTAAATAACAAGCATATCTTGTCAAGCTAATATCTTCAATTTCTCTTTGAGTATTAGAACCTATCTCAACCTTTTTCCTGATGTCAAGAAAATGGTCGCTTACTATTCCTTTTGAATTTAAACAAGATTCTTTTGCTTTTTCTATAACTTTGAAAAAATTTTCCCATTTACTATATCCTAATAAATATTGTAAATCTCTTGCAAATCAGAATTCAACTCCTTGTTCAATATTTACATAATCTTCAAAGTTTTTAGTTAATTTCTTAATTATATTAGTATCCATTTTATTATTTTCAATAACATATTTACAATAATTTTATTTTTAAAGTTGAGTGTTAAGAGGAGTAGAAAAATAACTTAATTATTGAGTTTTTCTAGTATTTCTTGAGTAAAGTTTTCTAGCTTTGAAAATGCAGTCCATTTCTTGCCCACATCTTTAAGAGATGAGCCTATATGATATACTTCATTATCTATAATTAAAAATCTATCATGTGATTTACTGAATTTTTTAAGTTCTAAGTTTTGATATTGTTTATTAAATTTTTCTACATCTTCTTGTAGTTGTTTTGTTAAATTATTAGTGTATATTGTAACTTGTACTTCATTTTGTTTTTTTGTAAAGAGACTTAAAGTTCTTTCATCTACATAATTATCAATGAGAATAATTCTCTTCTTTGCTTTTCTAATTAAATCTGTTATGAAGATATGTGAGTCAAAAAATTGATTATTATAAAATATTCCTGTTTTGGGTTTGTCTGTTTCTAGTAAATTGAATATTTTATTGAAATTAGTATCATGTTCTAATAATTTCGTTTCAATAACATTTAATCTTTGAAACGTATCTTTATTTGTCAAGAAGAATTTTCTCATTTGTACAAATGCTCTAATAATTTCTATATTTACTTCAATAGCTTTTTGACTTCTTAAAAGTCCTGCAAGCATTGAAACTCCTTGCTCAGTAAATACATAAGGTAAGTACTTTCTATGTTTACCTCTTAGATTTTCCTTATTTTCTAAGGTCGCAAATTGCGACCTTAAAGAATTAGAGTTTAAGGTCACAAATTGTGATCTTAAAAAATCAAATTCTTCTTGGGTTAACTGAAACATAAAATCAGAAGGAAATCTTTCAATATTTCTATTGACAGTTTCATTTAATCTTTTAGTCTCTATTTCATAAAATTTTGCTAAATCTTCATCAAGCATTACTTGTACTCCTCTAATTGTAAATATTCTTTCTTGAATATTATCACTTTTAATTATTTTATTCATCTACTTATATTTTAAAAATTTGATTTATAAAATTGGTGGCTAAGAGGAGTAGAAAATATACATTTTATTATGGATAACATTTAAAATTAGATTTAGTAATAAGATTTTATAACAAGATTAGGAGGAGGATTTGGATATTTGGAGTAATTGAAGTTCTAAGGATAAGATTCTTCTTTCTCTTGTAGTATTTTCTTTACTACTCTTTTAAGTTTTTTAGTAATTGCTTCTTGAAATTCCTCCTTATTTGAAAAATCCTTAATCAGAATCTCTTTTAAATTTAGCTCTTCATATTGAATAGTGGTTGTATCTTCTAATGAATCATCTTGCAAATTTTTTGATATTGTTGAATAATTCTTCTCTTTTTCTTCTAATTGTTCGTATAATAAATAAGATTTTTTTACCTCAGGATACACAAGAGAGTATGCACACATTTGATAAAAATCTGCGTTTGGAATTTTATGTTGTTTATATTTAATATCTAAGATATGAACAACCTTATTATCTTTTAAAATTAAAATATCAGGTTTTGTAGTAAAACTCTTTCCCTCTTTAACTAATGACTTTGATGATTGTTGCGATACAATAGTATACTCTTTATAATCTTCTTGAATTATTTGAGTAAGTAGTGCTGTGATAAAATCTTCATATACTTTATTCATATCAACTAAGAAATTGCAGCAGGAGTAGGTATGTTGTTCATGAATATTTGAGATAAATTTTTTTGAAATTATATACTCACAAATTTCTAAAATGGATTTATAATATCTATTAATTCGATTAAATTGTATATTTCTTATTTCTTCTCCTCTTAGTGTTGAGATAATACTAATTTCATCTTCTAATTGAGAAACTATTTTTTTAAGTTGTATTTTTAATTCAGAAGATTTTACAAGATTACTAAGCATTTGAGCAGTTAAAATAACTGCTTGATTTTCTATATTGTTATAGGTCAAATC
This sequence comes from Candidatus Woesearchaeota archaeon, assembly GCA_047602745.1. Lineage (GTDB taxonomy): Archaea > Nanobdellota > Nanobdellia > Woesearchaeales > UBA583 > UBA583. The sequence goes on from JBLKOJ010000030.1 coordinate 28,438, forward strand.
ATCAAACTCACAATTAAATTTGTTTTGAGTAATTTGATTTACTTGTTTTTTTATTTGTAGTTTTCCTTTTAAAAATCCAATTTTTTCTTGATATCGAATATATTTTTTTAAAAGTCCTCTTTTGAAAATAGTTTGAAAATGATGAATAAATATTTTTCCTAAAATATCAAAGAAAAATTGTCCTTCTTTAATTTTGGAATAATGTTTTGTATCAATAATAATATTTTCAATTGAATTAAGATACGAGAGCATATACATTAAATTAGAAGTTGCAACATCTTGATTTTTAGTTTTATCAAGTTTTGATTTAAAATTAAATGTTTGATTATGTGTTGTAACAATTCCAACCCAGGCCCTTGATTTTTTATTTTTCCATCTATTTGAACTATTGCAGGAGAAGGAGTTTTTAATTTTTGAAAATAATTGTGGATTAGTTCTTTGGATTCTTCAAGAGATTGTGTGGAGGAGGAGTATTCAAATACATCAATTGTCTGACTCATTTTTTTAATTTAATATAAATCTATTTTCTTTCTTCATAGACAATCCATCAATTTCAAATTTATTCTCAACTTTTAATATATTTTCAAGCTTTGAGATCTCCCCATACGTATACTCTTCAAGTAATGGCATTATTTTTTTATTCCAAACTCGAATTATATCCTCCTTGTATGTTTCTTGTTTTATTTTTAATAAGAAAGCATGGCCTATTTGCTTATCTCTTCCAATATCTTCATCATCAGAAATATTATTATTAACTTCAACAATAAATTTTCTAAAATTATCAAATTCTTGTATGTGATTTAAATGTACAAACAATGAATTATCATCAAGTTTAGGCATCATCTCCTCAAATTCAAATCTTCTTCTCAGAGCAATATCAATTAAAGAAATACTCCTATCAGCAGTATTCATAGTTCCAATAATGTATAGATTTGGAGGAACTCCAAATGACTCTTGGGAATTTGGTAACTTATCAATAATAAATTCCTCATCTTCTCCAAGTCGTTTATCCTCTTCAAGAAGTGTAATTAATTCTCCAAAGATTTTTGCCATATCCCCTCTATTAATCTCATCAATAAGGAGGAAGTATGGTTTGGAAGAGTCAAATAGAGATTTTCTCTGTGATTTCTTTAAATCTTCATAAATATTTTTTAACTCTTTTTTATTTTCGCTAAGATAATTATTTTTTATCATATAATTTAAAATTCCTCTAACATAACTCACATTATAAATTTCAGATAATTCTTTACTCTTAAAATGAAGTGCTTTTATATTTTCCAAACTTGCAGCATAATCAATTGAAGTAGATGAATTTAAAGGTTTAACTCTAAAAGTTTTTCCATTTTTATAATAAAGTTTAAATTTATAATTATTGTCAGTTGTTAGTTCAATTTCTTCTTTTCTAATTACATCTTCTTTTAATTTTTCAATAGCATCATCAAAAGATTTTAAATCATCAAATCCGATTTCACTATTAATTAACGCATCACTAATTATCTTCTTACTTAGTGCTTTGAAGATTCCATCTCTTAGTATGTATTTTATTTCATCTGCTGATGTATCTACACTAATTCCTTCTACAAATTCTTCGTATGAATAAGAAGGATGAAATGTTATAAACTCAACTCTTCCTTCATTTTTTAATGTTTTAAAATCCTCTTTTGATATCTCTTCAACTTTTCTCTTTAAACTATATGTCTTTCCAGTTCCTGGAGGACCAAAGAGGATAGTATTTTTAGCACTTTGCTGATTAGTTGCTTCAGCTGTATTTGAATCTGAATTTATTTTGAGTGTTTGAGGATTTTTTTCAGAAATTGTTTTCTTAATAAAATTAATTCTCTTCTCAAATGCTTCTACAAATTCTTTAAAATCCCATGTTTTAATATAATCTTTATCTTTAAAAATTTCATCTAATACTGGTTTAATTTGAGAAATCAAAGAGTGAATATCATCAAATGACTCTGATTGATATTTTAATCTATCCTCATTATCTTCTCTTTTGAAGAGTGTAATATTTTTAGTAAGTATTGGAAGAACTTCTTTATTGAATATTTCAATTAAAGATCTATTATTTGCTATATTTATTTCAAAATAAAAATTCCCATTATTTAAAAGTACAAAACTACATGGATACACTGTTGCTTGATTAAATTTTTCATTTAAGGTATCACTTTTTTTAAAATCAAAAAATGATGTTACTAAATATTTTTCATTACCTCTGAAAAATTTTTTTGCAGATACTTCTCCATCTTCTAATTTTTTATTTTGATTTGCAGTCCTAAATAGAAAAAAATCTCCTCTTTTAGCATAATCTAGCAATTCCAAAAATAAATTATAATCTTGTTTTAATTCATCTAAAAATGTACTTTTAATTAAATCTTGAACCTGTTGTTCAATAGAATTAATTTTTTTTAACTGTTCTTGTGTTAATTGGTTCATATATAGTTATTGAAAATTATCTTTATAAAATTAATGCCTAAGAGGAATAGAAAAATTCAATAAAATTTATATGTATTTATTTAATTAATTAATGTATGGTAAATAAACATATGAATTTTTTTGTTCCTTATACAAAAAATAACCAAAAACATGAAGACCACTTAACGAGATCCCTTTTATTATTACTCAAATACTCAAATGAGGTTAGAAGTGCATTTTATGAATTAGTAAGATTAAAAGTACTTAATAATAATTACTTTTTTGAAAAAGAAACAAATTACAAAATTCCTTCAATCTATAATATCAAAAAAAATAGTTATTGGATTGATACTCAGATATCTAATAATAGAGCTGATACCTACTATGATGAGGAGCAAAAAATAATTTCTATATTACTTACTGATGCATATTTAGAGAGTAACTTTGAAGATTCTAATTTAACAGATAGAAGTGGTATTTTTGATGGATTTTTTAAAATTGATTTTACGTCAAACTATGATAGTGAAGAATCTTCGAGCTTAGTTTTTATTATGGAAAACAAACCCTTCTCTAAAAATGTATATAAAGAACAATTAAAGATTCCAACTTCTAGAAATATTGATAGAATGAATCAATTCATAACTATAACTTGGAAAGAAATAATAGTTCTCATCAGAAATTTAAATTGGAATTTATCAGAAAAAAATTTATTGTTTGAGGATTTTTTTGAGTTTATATTTTCTAACTACCCAACTTTATTTCCTTATGACTCTTTTGAACATTGCAAACAAAATAAAGAATTAATAGAGATGAGAATTCAATTATTACTTCAAAATATCATTTCTAAGGAATTTGATAAATTAAATATTGTTGAGAAACATGGAAGTTGGGCTTATAAAATTATTTTAGAGAATTTTGAACTAAACAAAGGAGTAATTAAACAAATTGACTATCCATATTATGAAGAAAAAGAGGAAATAGGAATTTTTTTATTATTTGGAACCACAATCCCAAATAGTAGGGAATTAAGTCATTATATAGATAATACCTCCATAACAATTAATCATGGCAAAAGTATAAATATTGAATTTATTTTTAGAATTACTGATGCTCATGGTAGGTCTCTTATAGATATCAAAATAGATGAACATAAAAAGTATGAATTTATTGAATTTTGGAATAAAAGTAAAAAACTCACTTTGTGAGTTTTCTCAAATTTCTAAAAATCAAAACACACCCATAATTTCTTGAGGGTG
>JBLKOJ010000052.1:0-4495 GCA_047602745.1 Candidatus Woesearchaeota archaeon
TTTATTGCTATTAATTCAATTAATTGATTAAAATAATATCTGATTTAATATTAAACTTTTTAGAAGTAACAAAATAATATAAATATATTAAATTATGAATTATTATGATTTATAAATTAATTACAATAATTTTTATATTATTAGTTTTAACAACCAGTATAGTTTTTACCATAGGGGGTGGTTCAACTGAAAATCAGTTATTTCAATGTGAATTCATACCAACTTCTCAAGTTTCATCACAGTGCTCTGGGCCTTTAAATGCGGTTGCATATTATGCCTCAGGAAGTTTAACTAATGAAGGAGAATTAATCAATGCAAAAGCTTCAACTACCTCAGCTACAGGGTATGATTATGCTATGTGTTGTACTTCGGGTCATGATGTGAATATTGATTTTAATGTAAGAGAAGGTTCTGCTTGTTTGGACACTGAATACTCGTTTAGTTTTTTAAGCGGTTTGACAAATGCCAAATTAAGTTTAGAGAGAAATTCTAATTATCCTCATTCAATATGTTTAGAAGCCGATGAGAGCACGGGAAGTTTAGATATTAGAATTGAAAATCAAAATTCTCCTTCCGCTAATGATTGGGAGTTAGTAGATTATTCCTGTATGTATCGATTTTCTAATGCAAATCCAACTGATTATACAATTAACTCAAAAATTAGCTCTTGTGATGCGAAATTCAGTTCCAATCAACAATATCCATTTGTAGTTTTTGCAAGATTAACTCCAAATATTGAGACTACAACGTGTAACCCAGATTGCACTTCCAGATTAGATGGGAGAATTTATACAGCTTGTGCTTCGCAGTTGGCATCCTGTGATTTTGTCCCAATGCAGTGCGAGGGATCACTTGCGGGTCAATGGGTTAGATTTGATGACCAAAGAGATATTTTGTGTCAGTCGCCATTTGATCAGTTTAGAACATCGCAACAAAGTGATTCAGAAATATTAGTGGAAACGGATGACCCAAATTCATGTGATGATATTTTAGTTGAAAAATATACTGTGATAATTGACAGAGAACTAGTGACAATGAATATTTATATATGCAATGACTAAACATGGAATAGAAAAATGGAATTAAAACATAAAACAGCTCAAATTTTATCAACTGATTTAATCATCGTTGTAGCTTTTGTATTGCTATCAACATTATTTGTAGTATTTAATCAGATAAATTTACAGCAAGAGAGAAATTTTGAAGAAATTAGGCAAGACAGTAAAACAATTTCAGATTCAATTTACAATACTTTATGGACATCAAATATTATTGGTGGAAATAATGATGTTGATTTAATACAACTAAGACAAATTAACGAAGACCAAATAAGACAACAACTAAATATAGATAGGGATTTTGCAATAGCTTTTGAAAAAGACGGTAAATTAATCTATATTGATTCAGAAGAAGGGATTTCTTGTATCGGTTCAAACAAAATAGTTATTAATGAAAGGAGTTGTGGTTTTTTTGATTGATAACTATTTTTAGGTGGAAATGAAAAATCAAATATGTATTGTCAAAAAAAAAATAAAAGTTAAAAATTCTCAAATATTTATAATTGATTTAATACTAGCAAGTGTAATTATAATTATTACATTTGGAGTTATAGTGGCTAATTACGTAAATACTGACTCACAAAGAGATTTATTTGATATTGCTTTTAGAACTTCAAATTCTTTTGCTAGTATTGGAATTAATGATTTAAATAATGATTATGTAAGGCAATTATTTATTGATCAGAGAATTCAGAACATTGATAACTCAATAATACAACAAATCTCAGATTTTTATGTAAGAGATATGAATAATTATGCCCAAGATTTAACTAAAGAAGTTTCTCAAATTTATATTCCAAATTCTGTTGGACACACAATAACATTAATTGATATTTCATCTCCTGGTGAACCTGAGTTAATACTTGATTCAAATGAAAGGTTTGGAACAAGAGAAGAATCTTCGACAATAGCATCTATTGAAAAACAGATTCTTTTATTTGTAGATTCTAATGTTTATGTGCATAGATATAGAATTGAGGTTTGGAGAAATTAAAAATGAATACAATTAAATATTTAATAAAAAATATAAATCTAATAAATAATTCTAAGAAAGGATATGTTTTTTCAATAATTGCAATTGTTCTAGGAGTTTTATTATATGCTTTTTTTAGTGCACAATTAAATACACCAAATTATTTGGAAATTCAGGATCAAATTGATACAAGAATATTTCAACTTGATAGAGAGTTTACTTTTTTTAAAAGTTCAGTAATCCAATCTATTACAAGATTTTCACTCTATCATGCAACATTCGAATTCTACTCAATTTTACTTCAAGACCAAACAATAAGAGATTCATTTAATAAAGATTACGAAAACTTTCAAAATGCAATACTAACTCTTGCAATTGATGGAACCTTTGATGGCACTCCGGTCACAGGAATGGAAAATAAAACAATTCCACATTTGATTTCATATTATGAAAATTTTTTCAACTCTTCTTTATTTGCAGAACTTGAATATGAAATTTTATCAGGGAGAATTTACGAGATCACTCCTCTACATATTATATCAGATATTGAGTTTGAGATTAGTGTTAGTTCAAGAGAATTGGATTTTGAAATATTTGATAGATTCACAGTTAGACCTTCATTTACAGTTGAGGGCTTTAAAGATCCTCAAATTGCTCTGTATGTTGATAATGAAAGTGCAGGTGTTTTGACTCAAGAAAGAGAGTCCCCAGTTTTTCAAGGGAATTGGACTCTTGACTTATTTAATGACACTTTTAGAAACGAGTATGTTACTACTTTTGAATTCCCCGAATTTAGATATACGTTAGGAACGAGTTTTATCCGTTCAATTTTAAATTCTACCAATAGGGGAATTTATAGAGACATTTTAAGTTTTCTAAGTTTTGAATATTCAATGAATGCTAACCCTTATGATACAGCAAATTATAATTATTCGCATAATCTATTTGGTTCCACAGTTTTTTTAAATTCATTTGATAATATTAGTCAAAATCTAGATCAAACTAGTTATAATTTTAATTTTAATTTGCCAGTTGGTTCTGATTGTTTTGTTCAAGGCATCTCAGGAGATAGTTGTATATTAAATGAATTGGCTAAAGTTGATGATTTAATTTTAGACAGATCTCAATTTACGATGAGTTTTTGGATAAACTATTCATCTTCTCAGACGGGGTCTCATACTTTAATTAATACGAGTGAGTTTTCAATAATTCTTGATAAGGACGAAGAAGTATTACAGTTTCAGGGAACTTTAGAAGATGGAACTATTTTTAGTAGAAATAATATTGTATTTAGATCTAATAGGTGGAATAATTTATTAATTGGAACATCACAGAGTCAGGGAATTCAATTATTAATAAATTCAGAACTTAGGTATGTGAATCCAATTTTAAAAAAATTTAACTTGATTTCAAATATTGAATTTGGAAATGCACACTTTGATGAAATTGTATTTATAAATAGAACAATTTCAAATAGGGAAATTTCAAGATTGATTTCTCAAAGAAAAGCTTTGTTTCTTGAGTATTCTCCATCTTTATTCAATGATGGATTATTTGTTTATAATTTGGGTGAATATATTGAACTAAACTTAAGCCATAGAATAGATGATTCTTTTAGTGAATTTGCGGTTGAATTTTGGTTTAGATTTGATAATGAGAATGGAAATGGAGGAGATTTATTGATCTTAGATACTAGTACGGGTTCTGAGGAATTTATAGTAGGAGTATCTTCAAACCAAATTAGTATATCTGGTGAGAGTATCTTAGGAAATTCTTTCTCTCACTCTTCAGACGGAACACATAATTTTTTAGATAATAGATACAAACATGTTGTAGTTCAAAAATTATCTTCTGGTGCTCTTCAGGTTTATTTAAATTCAAATTTAATTTTAGATTTACCAGTTAATTCAATTAATGGCTCTTTAGGGAATTTTAATAAAGCTAGAATTTTTGGAGTGGACTCTGAATTTTATGGAGTGATTGATGAATTTGTAATTTATAATAGAACTTTTCAAGAATTTGAAATTAAAAGCCATTTTTATAATTTTAAAAGTGAAGTAGGAGGATGTTGTAATTATTTTAAATTATTTAATGAGGATATTCACGGTCCAGTTTCAGGAGTTAGAAATGGTCTTCCAACTATTTTTGTAAGCGATATTGAAAAGTATAACTCTTATGATATTGTTCTTACTCAAAGAAATGCATCTGAAGAAATAAATGGGGCTTGGGAGGGCGAATTATTTGATGCTTGTCAAGTGTATGTATATAATATGGAACAATATTCAAATGTTCAGTTAGTTATTCCAGGTACTATTGGTTCAAGATGTTTTGATTTAATACGTCTTGGAATTTATTAGTGTGCTATTGTTATTATTCACATTATTTTTCTTTATTAAGAATTAAGAAGACCCCGTTAATCGGGGTTAGAAAAATGATGTCAATTTAGAGTTTTTCATTTCATCAT
>JBLKOJ010000053.1:0-4423 GCA_047602745.1 Candidatus Woesearchaeota archaeon
ATGATGAAATGAAAAACTCTAAATTGACATTATTTTTCTAACCCCGATTAACGGGGTCTTCTTAATTCTTAATAATTACTAAAATATTTATTTCTAAAATGCTCATTTTCTACAATTTCTAAAAATTTTTCAAAGTCGACTTCTAAGACTTCAATTTTCTCACCACTATCTAAATTTTGTTCTTGAATAACTTCGCAATTATGAGCAATAAAATAGTAACACGGCCAATCAATTTTCCCACCTGGGCGTGTGATTTCTAAAAGTTCTAATTCCTCGCAAATCATTCCTGTTTCTTCTAATAATTCCCTTTTAGCACAATTCTCTACAGATTCATCTTTAAAATCACACCCTCCTCCAATAAGTGAATATCCAACTTCTTCATCTTGAGGTTGTTGTTCTTTAAGTATTACAAATGTACCTTTTTTAGTTGTAGCAATAATCTGAACTGAAGGTAGTCGTTTTAATGCTTCAAATGTTTTATACGTTCCATCAAATTGTTTTTGTTTCCAATGATATACATCAAATAATATACCAGCAAATACTTTTCTAGAGTTCTGAGGTATTACTGAAGAAAGTTTTTTAGAATTTTTGTAACTATCTTTTTTATTATTTCTACTGGAATTCACATTTTGCTTTAGATTCATATTTATAAAAATCAATTCTAATTTATAAAATAGTATTAATATACATTTATCTAAAATATTAGAAAATATTTGGAATTCTCTTCTACTAGTAGTTATAAAATAATTAAATATATTAATATATTAAAAATTTATGGGAGAAGAGTTTATACTAGTTTCTAAAGAAAAAATTAAAAACTATGAAAATAAAATTAAAGAATTAGAATCAAGACTCTTTGATAAACAAGATTTAGACGATAATATTATTGCAAAAAATATAATCACTCAATTAGACTCTCTATTTAACAAACATAATTCAAGTTTAACTTCTGAGCTCAAAGTAATTATTGAAAAAAATAATAAGCATTTCGCAACTCAAATTTTAGAAAAAACATCAAATGCCAATATTCTTGAAAATACACAATTAAATCAAAAATTGGAATTAATACCAAGTATTGAAAAAAAATTAAATTTAGTTCACTCTGATTTAAAAATAAATCATAAAGATACTATTGAAAATTTGAAACTTTTAGTTGAACATTTACAAGATTCTAATACTTTAGAACATATAAGAAAAGGAGTTGAAGAAATTAGAGAATATATTTCTCATTCACTGTCCTCTTCAAATGAGTTTTTAGAAGGCCAGTTTTCAAATCATTTAGAAATTATTGAAAAACTCCAAGAAATTGAACTATTTATGACCAATTTACGAATTTTACTTAGTTATGTAAAACCCAAATATATTCAAAGAGAGCAATAGTTGAGTTAACTTTTTTTAAAATAGTATCTAGAAAAACATAACTATATTAATGTATATTTTATAAATGAGAAAATATTTATAGTTTATAGAATTTATCTCCCAAAGTCTTAAATATGTGTTCTAAATTCATCTAAGACTATTTTATCAAGTTTAGAATATATACTTGTTTGAATTAAAGAATAGCTAAATTCCATAAATAAAAAAACCAGTTATAAAAACATAGAATAAATTTACGAGTTCAAAGGCTCCGACTACTAAAAAGAAAAAATAAATCTCTAAGAAATTTATTTTTAATTTATTCAATCATTATTTTTTAAAAATTAGAAGTAAATCTCCTCCACATCAAGTGTTTTCTTAATTGTTTCAATTAATTCTGTTGAGATTTGAGTTTTTTCATAATCTAATGTTTGAGGCATTTTGACTTCTTTTGAAGATTTTTTACAAACATTTAGTTCAAACACTTTAGAATTAGTAAGATTGTGTAAATACGTGTTCCCTGAAGTTGAGAATACTTCTGCTTTATTATTTTCGCCAAATATTAAATAAATTTTATGACTCTGCGTATTTAGAAAATATGAACTCTCTTTTATAGCTTTAACTTCAGCTGAAATATTTCTAATCTCTTTAATTGCCTTATTTGCTTCAAGAGAGGTAATTTTTCCACTTTGCAATTGTTTAAATGTGGTATCAATACTCTTAATGGATTTTTCAACAAATGTATGAACTTTTTTAGTTTTCACATATTTTTCTATAAATTCTGAAAATGGGTCTTTTGAAGAATTATCAATATCTTCTAAATCATACACATTTCTAATTAGTTCTTGATATGCACTCTCTACACTCTCTATAGTTTTTTGATTAGTTACTTCCTCAAATTGCTCTTTAGATTTCTTTAAAAAAAATTCTGCTTCTTTAAGACGTTTATCAAGCTCCTTTCCTGAAACTACATATGATTTATCGTGCTCAATTGTCTTAAACATTGCAACAGTATTTTTTAGAATTTGAGCCTCTTTTTCACTCACAAACTTCTCTTTTTTATATAATACTTCTTCATAAATTCTCACCGTCTCTTTAGGAGTTGTTGGATTATAACCTTTAAGCATTAGCATTGCTTGAGCAGGATTTAATACGGCATAATAGATGTCTTGCATAGCAATTTCCTGCATTGTTTTTTTAGCCCTATCCATCAACTGAGTTGCTCCATTCATATGTAAATCTATAGCCTCAGGAGAGGGCCTAATTTTTCCAAGTTTTAATAATTCCTTCCAAGCTGAATACAAACCTCTATCATAAAATGGAACTCCGTCACGCAAGAATGTAAACATTACAGGATGAGCATCTTTTAATGCGTCCCAAAAATCTGTAAGCAAATACACTTGGGTATGTAAATTTATTCCTGTGAGTTGTGCTACATCTTGAGCCATTTGCCAAATAATTCTAGTAAGTTGATCTTTAACTTGAAGTCTTGACATTCTCTTCACATCTGTATCATCTACAACCACAAATACATCAAAATCATTACTTTTCTCTCCTCTTAACCAACTTCCAGCTCCTGCATAAACTACAACATACTTCTCAAATTTTTGTAAGAGCATATTCCTGTGAATATCAATTGATTTTAAAGCTGAAATAAATCCTCTATAATCACTAAAAATAATAGATGAACCTAGGACTTTTAAGTCATCATAAATGGAATCAAAACAATTTTCTCTTAAAATTGAAATTGATGTTCCAACAAATTTCCAACTCGTATATTTTTTAAAATAATACTCGCTGTATTCTTCTTGAGTCTGTGCATCTTTTTTTATCTCTTCTTTTAAATATTTACCAAACTCATTTTCAAGAAGAACTTTAGGATCAAAGTTAGGAATTGGTTTTTCAAAATCATCTAATAAAAAATGAATGGTAAGTGATTTAAAATCTGCTTTAATTCCTTGTTCTGATTGCTCTACTTTTGGAACTATATACAATCCCATTGCTTTTGCCTGAGATTTTTCAAATAATAAAGAATTAAAATCATCTAAAAAAGGTTTTATTTCTTCAAGTTCTTGTTTTTGTGCAGGATGTAATTTTGAAATTTCAGTATCAAATACAACTGATGCAAAATTTTCTAGATTTTTACTATCTTTATTTTGATTTTTTTTTGAAGAACTCTTAACTTTAGTAGACTTTAGTTTAGAATTTCTAGTGTTGTCCATATTTTAAGTGTGATATTTTTTACTTATAAATCTTTGTAATTTTGGAGTCTGTCCAGAAATTCAAAAATGAGAGTTTCAGGATTTAGAAATTTTAATCAGAATTTATTGAAAGTGAATTTTAGATAATATCTTTTTGTTATTTTTATTTATTTAAATTTAAAAAAAACAATTTCTGGACAGAGCCTGATTTTAAGGTATTGTATTTTAACATATAATATTAAAAATTTTAATACTTACATTAAATTCAAATCATCTTCAATTATTACAACAAAAATTTAAATAATATTTTATGAATGAAATTATATGAATGAAATTTTAATTATATTAGTAATCGCTATAATTTTTATACTTCTTTCTTTTTTCATTGGAAGGGCAGCTGGAAAACGATTTATGTTTGAAGTAATGAATCATGTTCTTGAAAAAGAAAAGGAAAAAGCACTCGATAAATCAAGGTCTGTAATTAAAGGACAACTCCTAGAGCAATTTGCTCCGTTTGGCGTTGATTTTCCTTGTGCTAGTACTGAATGTAATTTTCAAGGAAAACCTATAGATTTTATTGGTTTTAAAGGACTCGATAATAAATTTGTAGAAGAAGTATTATTTATAGAAGTTAAATCTGGAAACTCCCAACTATCAGGAGTTCAAAAGAGTGTGAAAAAAGCAATTGAAGAGGGAAGAGTTCGATTTGTTGAAGTAAGAGTATAATTCATAACACTTCTATAAGTTAGTTTATTTACAAACTCCTTTTCCTAACCTATATTACGTGAGATATATCTTTGGAGTTTTATTATATTTCTTAATATGAAAAATACCTTTGATACATACTTCTTGCTCACTTATCAAAT
>JBLKOJ010000024.1:0-4356 GCA_047602745.1 Candidatus Woesearchaeota archaeon
TGATGAAATGAAAAACTCTAAATTGACATCATTTTTCTAACCCCGATTAACGGGGTCTTCTTAATTCTTAATAAAATCCTACTATTACAATTATAAAAATACTCAAATTATACAAAAATTGGATTAACGATAAATAAAACGATTTTGAAAATCCATTAAACAAAGATTCAAACTGACTTTTAAGCACATTAAGGGGAAAATATAATGACAAAATAACTATTAAAAACTGTGCTTGTTTATTTTCAAAATAAGTAGCTGCTAACCAATCACTTAGCACAAATAAAATAATCATTACAAGAATTGCCATACTCATTTTAATTGCAAATGAACCAATTATAATAGATTTTATTTTACTAAATTCACTATGAACTCTAAGTTTAGCTATACTACGAGAAAGACCCGATGAGAGTCCCAAAGAAGTAAATATCTGTAAAACAAAAATTAATGTAAGCACTGAAAAAAATAATCCATACTCCTCCACTGTTAAATTTCTAACAAGCACAAGTTTAGTTCCATAAGCAATAACGCCTGCAATAATTGAAAATACCGTTAACACAGCAGATCCAAACAAAACTTGATGAGTAGCGTTCATAAAATATAAAAAACTTCAAAAATTTATAAATACTTCTTATTTTTTTACAAACACACATTAAAACACTTCAAAATAAACATCAAAAAAAAATCAAAACAAAATCAAAACACAAATATCTATAATATTATTTCAAATTTAATCTTGAAAAAAATACTCAAAGCAATATTTCAAATTAAAATATCTCCTTGAGTTATCTAAACACTTAAAAATATCTTTTAAATATTACAATAATAATGAACAACTTCAACCCCATTAAAATAACTCCTCAAATGTTTAAACTCAAACACCATCAAACAACTCTTAAAGATTTACCCCGCCCATTTATCTCTGCAAGCTCAGACTATTTTTATAATCTTCAATTTTATTGGGACAGCTATTTCATTATATTAGGACTCATTCAAGAAGATACAAATGCAGTCAAACTCGCAAAAGGCATGATTGAAAATTTTAAATATCTCTTTAGCAAGTATGGATACATTCCTAACAGTTATCCAAGAGATGATACCAGAACCCAACCACCACTACTCACCTCAATGATACTATTAGTATACAAAAAAATACCTAACAAACAATGGCTTAAAAAAATGTATCATTTCGCAAAACAAGAATATAAACAAGTCTGGCTCAAAGAGCCTAGATTCATTACAGAAATTCAACTCAGCAGATACCATGGCTCCTCCCATTTACATGTTGAACATCAAAACGCAGAAAATGAAAGTGGATGGGACTTCACACCCCGATTTGAAGAACAATGTGCTAATTGCATCGCATTAGATTTAAACTCTCTATTATACAAATACGAAGAGGATTTAGAAAATATTGCACATTCTCTAAACTTAAAAGAAGACATGAATTATTTCATACAACAAAAAGACCACAGAAAGAAACTCATTAATTCATATCTTTACAATTCTCAAGATGGACTTTTTTATGATTATAACTTCAAACAAAAAAGACAACTTCAAACAAAAACACTCGCAACATTTTTCCCACTTTTTGCAAAATTAGCAACACAAACACAAGCACAACATGTAGTCAAACAACTTGATTTATTTGAACATAAATACGGACTTGTAACATGTCACACAAACTACGGATTTCACACCAAACAATGGAACTACCCCAACGGTTGGGCACCACTACAATATATTGCAATTCAAGGACTCAGAAATTATGGTTTTAATAAAGAAGCAAATAGACTCTCTTTAAAATGGCTCACATTAGTCTCAAAACGATATCATGAAACACAAGGACACTGGGAAGAAAAATATGTCGTAGTCGATGAAAAAATTCTTCAAGAAAAATATTTAAAACGAATTGATGACCTTCGTTATGAACACCAAAATGAACTCTATTGGTCTCAAGGAGTATTCATAGCACTCTATAGAGAATTAGAAAAAGAAATAAAAACAAAGAAGAACAAAACTAGTAACAATAAAAAAATAACTAAATAAATAATTTAACTAAAAAACTTTTTCATTCTACTAATAAACCCCTTATCCTCTTTCATTGTATGAACATATTCAAGTAAAATTTCTTTTTGTTTAGTACTTACTTTAGTTGGAATTAATACTTTAACTTTAACATACAAATCCCCAAACACACCTTCTCTTCCCATAACTGGAAGACCTTTTCCTTTAAGTCTAAGAATAGTTCCACCTTGAGTTCCAGCAGGAATTTTCATCCCTAATGTTTTACCAAAGTGTTCAAAATCAATTTCATCTCCTAAAATAGCCTGTACAAAATTAATTTCCTCTTGCTTATACAAATCAGCTCCATCAATTTCAAATCCTTTTGTATCTTTATAGAGCATACTTACATACAAATCACCATAACTTTTAGTATCTGGATTATAAGAACCTTTTCCTGAAACTCTAAGTGTAACACCATGCTCTACACCTTTTGGAATAGAAATAGTCTGAGTGGTTCTCTCCCGAATAGTTCCATTTCCAGAACACTTTGAACACTTGTACTTAATTGTTTTACCAGAACCATTACAATTAGGACATACTCTTTGAGTTCTCATTGCTCCTAACATTGTTCGTTGCATCTCAATTACTACACCCGCTCCATTACAAGTTGAACACGTTTCAACCCCTTCACCCCCACTACCTTGGCATTTATCACACTCAATATCTCTTTGATATGTCACATCAACTTTATTTCCAAAATATACATCATCAAGAGTTACATAAACTTGAGTACTCTCTCTTGTGTCTCTTTGTCTTGAAGAACTTCTACTTCTAGATGAACTCCCTCCAAATCCACCAAACCCAAACCCTTCAAATATATCATCAATATTAATTCCAAAATCTCTAGGATCAAATCCCCCTCCACTTGAGAATCCTCCAAACCCTTGTGGTCCATCAGCACTTCCATAAGTATCATATCTCTTTTTCTTTTCATCATCTAAAAGTACCTCTGCTGCCTCATTAACTTCTTTAAACTTCTGCTCAGCATCCGCCTCTTTTGAAACATCAGGATGATATTTACGAGCCATTTTCTTGTATGCCTTTTTTATATCATCTTTTGAGGCCCCTTTTTCTAAACCTAAAGTTTTATAATAATCTTTATTTGCCATTTTCAATATTTAATCTATCAATGATAAGAATAAACTATTTATAAAATTTATCTCAAAAACTAAAAAATCAAATTAAAATTAGGAAAAAATACAAACTTTACATCTCCTTAAATTACTTTTCTTCTTCAAACATCTCTTTATCTGACAATCTCTTAAAACATACCAAAAAAAATTCAGGACTTGACTGGTCTGATGAATGAGGTTTATACTCTTTAATTCTTTTAAATAATTTTTGAGCAACTTTTCTCACACCCGCTAAATCACTTCCTCCAAAAGATTTAATAGCTAAATTTCCACCCTCACGCAAGTATTTTTTACACATTTGAAGAGTAGTATGATTCATATCATGAACTCTTCCCCTATCTATTTTACTCACACCTGAAAATTCAGGTGCCATATCACTAATAATTAAATCAAATTTCCTATCTTTTACATAATGTTCTAAATCATTAAAATCATCTTCAATAAATTCCACATTCTCATTAAATTCATAAACATGTCTAATTGGAAGTACATCAACACCTACAATCTTAATATGAGGATATGTCTTATTAATATACTCAGTCCATCCACCAGGTGCACATCCTAAATCTAATACATCAGTTACATCCTCAAATAAATTAAATTTTTTATCTAATTGTTCAAGTTTAAAATACGACCTAGCTCTAACTTTAAGCTCTTTAGATTGTTTAAAAAAATTCTCTTTAACTCTTTTGTTCATATAATTTCCTTGTTTACGTGACATCTCTAGTAATAAAAACAACAATATATTTATAAAAGCAATGAAATTTGAATACATAGACGTCAATTTAGCTCAGCTCTTTTAGAGTGCCAAAGACTCATAATCCCAAAACCCCACACAAAACAACTTAGTTAAACAAAGTTCAAGTTGTTCTTGTGCCTCAAAATTAAAAATTTGAAGATTTCAAATTTCAAAACAAAAATCTTAAAATAAATTTGAAATTACATTTCACATCACAACGTCAGTTTAGCTCAGTTGGTTAGAGTGCCAGACTCATAATCTGGAGGTCCCGAGTTCAAGTCTCGGAACTGACATTAAATTTAATCAAATTTTCTATATACATATTAAGATTTGAACGAGGAGAGTTTAAGTCCTACAAAATTCAAAATTTTGGGATGCTAAAAATCTTTGATTTTTTCTCATCTCGGAACTGACATTAAA
>JBLKOJ010000054.1:0-4090 GCA_047602745.1 Candidatus Woesearchaeota archaeon
AGCAAAAGGCACCCTTAAAATGGGTGTGATTTTATTTTTAGAAATTTGAGAAAACTCACAAAGTGAGTTTTTTACTTAATGCAACTGCTGTGTTGATTGCTGCAAATGTTGCTATAATTGCATCTCAATGGGGATTTTTAATAGCTAATTTAGTTCAGTTTATTGTGGCAACTCGAGCTTATGTTAAATGGAGAAGAGATGACAAGTTAAATAATTAAAAAGATTCCACTACTGCTCCTATTAATATTAAAAGTATTGCACCAATTATAAGTATTGTAAAGTCTTTTCTAAATTCTTGTTGTTCTTTTTGACATAAACTCTTCCAAATTTCAAATTTATATGCTAAAAGTCCTCCTGCAATTCCTGCAAGAACATATCCTCCTATTTCTAGAAGTCCATGTGGTAAGATTAATATCGATGTAATTAATGCTGTTTGAGAGTCTTGTAGAGAATATAGATAATATGCCACTAATGAAGCATTCCAAATTAATACAAATATGAATCCTGAGAATACTAGAAATGATAGTAAAAATGTTAAAAATCCAACTACAAGATTGTTTATGAGAATTACTGCAAATAGTTCTTGAAATTGTGTTACCATTCCAATGAGTTTACTTACAAATGCTTCATGATATGTAAATTCAGTAATTAAACCCGTTATTAGTGCAATAAAAAATCCTATTCCTACTGCAATAAAGATTACCCAACATATAATAATTTCTTCTATATGGTTGTGTAATAATTTATTTGAAGAATATATTCTTTTAATTTCTTCGTTATTTAATTTTCTAAAATATCGAATTATTGGAAAAGAGAGTGCTAGTGAAATGAATGCTACTAAAAACATAGCATTTCCTCCAATGAAGTAATTTAATATTGCTAAGAGAAGAGTTGTGATGAGTGTTAGAATAAAAATATTAAGATATCTATGTTCTTGAATTGATTTGTAAAAGAATGCTTCAAACATATATATTTAGTAATATATTTTTTTATAAATATTTGTAATGATTTTATATTTATTTCTAGGTATAATAATGAAAAAATTTTATAAAATGCTCTACTATATTTAATATATCATGATACTACAATCATGACGCATTGTCATAAAAATGGTACAAATTAAATTAATTGATTTATTTAATGTTCGTTTTGAACAAATGGAGGGTAAAATTAACTCCGAAATTAAAGCTTTAGAATCTAGTGGTAAGACTATTAGAGAAATTAAAATTATTGGGGATTCATTAAAAAATACGGGCATTTTTGTATTATATGAATAAAAAACTATTTTTTTATATAATATTTCTTAAAATTAAATTTTTCGATTATATGGAAAAATCTTAATAGCTAAAATCGAAAACATTCCAATTAAAAAAAAAATTAGTAAAATTAAATTTATCCAAATATTTTTTAATAAATTGTTAAAAAATTTTAATCTTTTATTATTTTCATTATCGTTTTGAGTTTCAAATTTAATAAAATCGAATTTAATTTCATCGTTTATTGGTTTAGATAAAATATAAGGTTTTTTTGAGTTATTTAATTTAAAAAATTCTAGACTTGTTCCAGTATAAGTTTGATTTGAAATGGATAAATTTTTAGGCTTTTTATCTTTGTTTTTATTATCTTTTTCAATTAATTCATTATTATTAATATTTTTAAGAGTATCTAAATTAGTATTTGAATTACCATAATTTTTTTCATATTTGAGGTTATTATTTGAAATTTCTTCATAATTACTTCCTCTGTTTTGTTCATTAGTATTTTTATTTGAAGAAATTGAAGGGTTAGAATTTGATTCTTCAGTTATTATTTTATTACCACTTAAACCCCAGTAAGAGAAGTGTAAAATTTCACAGGAGATGTGTGTTGAGTTATAAGTTTGAATTCCAAATTGGTAACAATCAACCCACTCTTTGTAAATTGGTTGGTACTTAAGTATTGAAAAATTTTCAAAGTTATTTAAATTTGAAATTTCAAAACTAATTTTAGCACTTAAATTTTCATTAATTGACCCTATAATTTCATAATAATCAATTATATTAGAAGAGTATTTAATTTTAAAATCATCAAGTTTACTTTGATTTATATGATTAATTGAAAAATATGAATCATTTTTAATTCCTTTTATATGAATAGAAAAATTTTCAAATACTAATTCTTTATTTAAATCATTAATTAATATGGGGTTTATATTTAATTCTATATTTGTCCAAATATTTAAAATTATTTCATCAAAATTTGAAATATTTTTATTTTCAAAACTCAAAATATCATTTAAAAATTTAGATTTATCTATAATAAGTTTTAAAAAACCTAGTTTACGTTTCAGATCAGTTATATACTCTTTATTTATAGTTTGAAAATCTAATGAAATATTTTCTAGATTCTCTAATTTAGGAATTGCCATTTCTAAAATTTCAGTAATATCTGTTAAAATTGAAATATTAGTTTCATTTTGACCCACTTCTGTAGTTAAATTTTTTAGTTTAAATTCTAATATTCTAAATTCTATTAAATTTATTAAAAGTTCTTCAAATTTTAAATAATCATAATTGTAATTTTTTTTATTATTATATAGATCTTTTTGAATTTTATTTTCAATTGTATTTTTTAGTTCATTATTTTTAACATATGTTTGGGAGATATTAAATTTATCAGTTATTTTATGATATAGAAATAAATTCTCAAAGTTAGAAAGTGAAGAATTAAAATCTTCTAAAATTTTAAAATTAAATTGTTTTTTTTTCGAGCTACTTATGAGATTGATTACTTCATTTTTAAATTGAAGTAATTCATCTACTATTTCAAACAATTCGTTATATGAATTAAATAAATCTAATTCATTAAAATTTATTAAATTTTTATTTATTTCTGAAATTATATCGATAGTTTCGTTCAATTTATCAATTTTAATATTTATTTCTAAAATTTTTTTATCAACTGAATTATTATAATTATGAGGTAAATGAATTTGAGTTATAATATTTTCAAATTCTAGTAATTCATAATTATTTTTAATCTCATTAAGTTTTGATACTGAAAATTCCCCCTTTTTAGCTTTATTTACAATATCTTCTAAACTCAAATAATAATTGGAAATAGAATTAATTAGTTCTAATAATTCTTCATAAGAAGAATAAGGTTGATTAAGTTTGATATCTTTAAATAATTGTTCTTCGTAAGTCAAGCTTAGATTTGATATTTTATCGATTACTTCATAAGTTAATTTTTCAAATTTAGAAATATTTTTAATAGTCGAATTAAAATGTAATGTGAAATTAGAATTAGTTACTGATTTTTGTAAAGATTCATAATAAGAAATTAAATTTTCAAAGTTATTCAAGTTTAAATTTAAATCTTCATTTAATGAATTTGAAATTTGAATAATTTCTTTTTTATTATTTAAGATTTCACAAAGAAGGTTTGTTATATTTTCAATTTTAAAAAGACTCAAATATGGAGAATTACTTTCTAAACTTTTAAATAAATCATTTTTTAGAGATAAGTTTAATTTTTCATAGCAGAATAAATTTTTATGAATTTTAACTATTCTTTGATTAGATAGTAAGTGATTTTCAATTGTTAAATTTTCAGTATAGTTTAAATAATTTACAATTTTTTTAAAGTTTTTTAAATTACTGTTTAAATCAAAGTTCTCAATTAGAAGAGTTAAATTTAATATTTTTTCAAATTTTTCCTCAAACTCTTTGGCAGAAGAGTAAGGGGTGTTTTGCTCTAAAGAACTAAAAAAAAAATCTAAATATTCTTGACTTAAATTATTTTTATAATTTGAAAATAAAACATTATCAAGAATTTTGTTGGAGTTTAGCTCTATAAGCACTTCTTCATTAAAGTAAGTAATATCACTTAAATAATCAATTTCTAAAAATAAACTGAGAAAAACTCTTTGTTGATTTCTGTAAATATCTAAATACACTGTCTTATCTTTAGAGAGTTTTTTTTGAATTGAATTATTTAAGAACCCACTTTCTTTATTAAACCAATTCTCAAGGCTATTTATCCATGTATACGTATCAGAGTCAAAAATAATTTGAGAAACGGTTGAGTTTTCATTTCTTTTTAGATTATT
>JBLKOJ010000025.1:0-3877 GCA_047602745.1 Candidatus Woesearchaeota archaeon
AACGCCAAGACTGGGATTTGTGCTGAAAAATCAAACATAAGAGACACTCACCTTGTTCGTTCTTTTATATCAAAATTTCATTTTGATTATTTTTTGCACCCAAGGAACTAAAGTTCAAATCCTAGAAATGCATCGTAGAAAATCTAAATTTAGAAATATAACGCCAAGACTGGGATTTGAACCCAGAATTCCTTACGGAACTTGATTTCAAGTCAAGCGCAATACCAGGTTATGCGATCTTGGCACGAATAAGAAAAATCTTCTTCACTTTAAATAAATTTTAAAGTGTTTAAAAAACTTTGTGTAAAGCTTCGTATAAAAACTCTAAGGCGAATATGTTTAAAATAATGTTATTATATATAGAACATAAAATATATACACATAATTTTTAAATAAAGTAGTTTAATAAATATTATAATGAACTCTCATCAACACTCCCACATCCTCCCTGGCGAACTTTTAGTTATATGTGGACCAATGAAATCTGGAAAAAGCAAAGAGATAATGAGAATACTTGACACCTTGAGTTATATGAGAAATACTTCAATTCTTGCAATAAAACCTGATATAGATACTAGAAAAATTGAAACTCGCTCAAACATAAATTCAACTGGAATTACATTTGAAAATCTAAATTCAAAAAATCCTACTTTGATTGAAACATATTTTAAAGAAAATTTTCATGACGTAGTTATTGTTGATGAAAGTCAATTCTTTAACTCAAAAATTGTAGATGATATTGATGAATTACTCAAAAAAAATGTGTATGTTATCTGTGCAGGGTTAGATTTAGACTTTAGAGGAGAAACATTTGGCCCTATGGGTGAGTTACTTAGTAGAGCAAATCATGTGATCAAACTTAGTGGAATTTGTGAATTTGAAAATTGTAATGAAAAGGCTACAAGAACACAAAGAGAAATTAATGGTAAACCTGCTCACTATAACTCTCCTATTCTTCTTGTTGGAGATGTTGAAGAAGGATACTCCTGCAGATGCTTAAAACATCATATTGTAGTTAAAGATTCACTTTATAAATACATACAATAGTTTTTTAAAGTTTTAATGTCTTATAATTATATTAAGATGGTTAAATCTAAAATTAAAAAAAAAAATACTTCAGATAATACAAAAAAAACAGATAAAGAAGTTAAATCTAAAAAAGAACGAAGAGAAGAACTTAAAAAAACTCAAGGAGTTGTAAAAACGTTAAAGAATAATCTTCCAATTATTATCGGAGCAGTTGTTTTAATTATAATCTTAGTTTTAGTACTAAATCAGGGTGAGGGAGAAAGCACAGGACTTGGACCCGACCCAAATCATGAAGGACCCGTGGTAGTTATGCACCAATTTCACGACCCAACTTGTCCACATTGTATAAGACAAAGTGAATTTAATCCTAATATACTAGCTGCATATCCGTATTTACAAATTAAAATTCACAATATTAGAACTTCAGCGGGTCAAGAAGCTCTACAAGAAGCAGTTGAAACAGTAACGGGACTCTCTGAAGAGAGAATTGGAACTCCGATAACAGTAGTTGGTGATAACTACTTAATTGGATTTGGAGATGCTAGTAATACTGGTGTTCAAATGGCAGATTTAGTTGAAGCAGAATATCAAAGACTTCTTGAAGAAGAAGAAGGACAATAGAGAAGAATTAAATTAATTTTTTTCCTAATTTTATTAAAAGAATTTGAAATATTTACTTCATGCATTCTTGCAAGTTTAACCTATCGAGCATAAATCTCTATTATATCTTCATGTTCAACTTTATGCTCTAGAGCTACTCGTTGCCAGTCAAATTTAGCACTTGTTCCTTTAAGTTTTGCATATTTAAACTTATCAAGCATATCTTTATGAATTTTCTCACACACATCTTTTACAGTATCTCCTTGCATCACCACAAGAGGTTTTTCTAAATCTGGGTCTTTTCTTTGCTCTTTTAAATATATCCACATAAACCCTAATTGATCCCAGATAAAATCTTTAAATTTTTCAATATTGACCTCTGCTTCTGCTGATATTCCAAATAATTCAAACTTAGGATATTTTTCTTGAATCATATCCCTTATTTCTTTCATCTCCTTAACACTAAATAAATCAATCTTATTTAAACAAAAAACAGCCTTTTTATATACAACACTTGAATGGCATGCTTCAATAATATCATCAGTGGTTGCATTTTTCTCATGAATAATAACTTCTGCGTTCACATATCCCATATTTTTTAGCATCTCTTCCACCATTTCATTGGATAAATGATCTGAAGAATTGTTAAGAGGAATATTTATTGCACCATGTGACATTCTTCTAACTTGAATATTTGGCGGTTCTTGATTAAATTTAATTTGAGAATTTTCAGTTTCACGAATGAGCATTTCAATATCTTCAACAGGTCTTCTTGCATCAATAACAAGCACTACTAAATCACATGCTCTCACAACACTTAAAACTTTTTTACCAAAACCTCTATTATCAGCTGCTTTATCAATAATCCCTGGTAAGTCTAAAATTTGTAAATTTGTATGTCTGTGGTGTAAAAGTCCTGGCACACAATCAAGAGTGGTAAATTCATATGCTCCAATTTTACTCTCTTTATTTGTCACCTTCCCAAGAAGAGTAGATTTACCAACACTAGGTTTTCCAAGAAGTCCTACTGTTGCGTCACCCTCTTTTTTTACTGCAAATCCTTCTCCTCTTCCACCTCCTTTAGATTTAGCTTCTAATTCTTCTTTTAATTTAGCAATCTTACCTTTTAACTGTCCAACAGCCATCTCAGTTCTCTTATTAACTTTAGTATTTTTAAGTTCTAATTCAAGTTCCTCAATTTTTGCTTGTAATGCTTCATCAGCCATTTTTTATTATAAAGTAGAATTATTAAAATTCTTAATCTATGTTAGATAAAAAATACTTCTTTTTAAATCTTAGTTTAAAAATATAAAAATAAAATTCTCAAAAAATATTCAATCAAAAAAATTAAAAGTAAAAAGATTTAAGTAAACTTAAAAGAGAATAAATATATCTATGTCTAATAAACTCAAAATTTCTAAAAACATACCTATTTGCTATTCATCATATAAAATTAGCGAAGTTAAAGAATATATCTCTAAAAATATGCTTAAATTTGATACTATTGATTATATTTACATACTAAATGAAGATAATTCACTAATTGGAATTATCTCAATTCATGAAATATTCAATGCAGATTCAAGAACACTCATTGATAAGCATAGTATTTCTAAAGTAATTACTGCAAATACTAATACAACTCCTGAAAAAATAGCATACCTTGCTGTAAATAATAATATTAAATCAGTTCCAATTATAGATAAACACAATAAACTCGTAGGTGTTGTTAAAAGTGAAACACTACTATATATTTTACATAAAGAAAATCAAAAAGATTTTTTATATCTTGAAGGAATTAATCCCGATTATATATATAAACAAAAAGATATTTCAATTTTTAGAAATTTTTTATTAAGAGTTCCTTGGATTATTGTAGGTTTACTAGGTGGACTATTTGCAGCTAAAATAATTAGTGGATTTGAACATGTATTACAAGAAGAATTAATGATTGCAGCATTCATTCCTCTTGTGGCATATATTGCAAATGCAGTTGGGTCTCAAACTCAAACACTCTATATTAGAAGTTTAGCAATTCACAATGAAGTTCCTATACTAACATATTCTATAAAACAATTACTAATTTCAAGTCTAATTGCAATTGCTTGTTGGATAGTCATATTTATAATTTCTTTAGTTATTTGGAACTCACAAATTTTAGGAATTATCGTTGGACTTGCAGTTTTCTGCTCTATTATGATAGCTACAGTTTTTGCATTATTAATTCCATTTATATTAGAAAAATTAA
>JBLKOJ010000026.1:0-3804 GCA_047602745.1 Candidatus Woesearchaeota archaeon
AATAAAATTAATTATTTAAAAAAAATTTATTCTTCAAATTGAGTTTCATCAACTGATTCTATTTCAACAGCCTCCTCTACTGCTTCTTCAATAACTTCTTCAAATTCTAAATCGTCCATATCAATTGTAAGTCCACTATCATCTCGTTGAACTTCATCAAAGTTCACATCATACATAAATACTCTACTTGCTGTTTGAGTTTGAACTTGTTTTAATAAATCAAATTGAGTAGTATCGTATCCTTGAAGGAAATATAATTTAGTAAACATAGAATTTCCAAGAGGATATTGAGCAGGTAATAATTGAGCTGTTCCCTCACCAGGTGTGAGTAGAATATCTAAATGTTCTCTATCATTTAACTCAATAATCTCCATCCCAAACATTGTTGGAATAATTAATCTTGAAACTGTTAAAGAATCAGTTAATTGCCCTTGAACTGAGATATTACTTCGATTACTCAAATCAATAATAAACTGGTCTTGACAATTTACTACTTCATTTCTAAATTGACATTCAAAAGGATTCCCCAGATATGAAGGATATGGTGCTAACCACTGATTTCTTAAATCAGTCCTACTCACACCTAAATTCTGTGCTCTTGAATCAATAGATTGTAATTCTTGAACCATTTGATTTACTACTTCTACTTCAATTTCTAAAATTGAACTTATTTCTTCTACACTTAATTGTTGATAATTATCAAGTACATATTTTTTAGTTGGATTCCAAAGACCCCAATGAGCCCAAACTCCTGCTTTTCCAATCATATCTCCTGAAGCTACAGCTAATGTTTGTCTTGGTTCATCACAATGAACTAAGTTCATAATATCATCAATGTGTTGTTGTGAGAAATCAAATCTAGAGTAGTTCTCTAAATACTCAATTTTTTCTTCCTTATTAAGATTTACCAATTCATCTACAACATTAAATGCATGAACTCCTCTTGATTCATCATTCATTTCTTCTACAAATACCTCATCAACGTATTCAAAACCTTGATTTAATGAACATGAAAGCATTCTCATGATATTTACTGCTCTATCCTCATCATCTGTGAGTAACCAATTTCCGACCCAATACGCAGCAGGAGTTTGTTGAGTTGCTCCATCAAAATAAACTCCTCTTTGACCAACTGCTCTAAAGAAATGTCCAAAGTCCCACCAACTGCTAATGATTGCACTATGAGTTGTATTTTCTCTTGCAAAGTCCATAAGTTCATACCAACCATCATCAAAATTTGGAATATTTGAATTAGTTAGAGCATATGATCTATCTAGTTGGGGTGAAAAGACTGATAAGAGTACGAATACACTAAAAAATGATATTACAAATACAAATACAGGAACTTTCATATTTTCAAATTCTAATTTAATTAAATGCCCTAATTCGGTATAAAATTTGTAAAGTCCTAAGATGAATAATAATACAAAAGCGGGGTATAAAATAAGTAGAAATCTCACTCCATTTAAACTCATAAAGATTCCTCCAGCAAACCATGCTGAAATTAAAGACACCATAAATACATCGCTCTCTTTAATATCTTCATCAAAAATTCTCAGAATTAAACCTATCATAATTGGTAAGAATAATAATCCTAAAAATATAAAAGAATAATTCACAGTAAGATTACTAAAATATAGTAGTATAATAAAGTAGTATACTGCTCCAATAGAATACATTCCCCATTTCAATACATTTGAGTTGTATTGTGGGAATAATTTTTTAAAACTAATATGAGATGTCGTAAACATAAATAGACCTAAAAGTCCAACTGTAATAAAAAATAAAGCAGTATCTTTACTTGCACCAACTAAAAGTTGATCTAAAATAGAATTAAAACTCGTATTTCTCAATTCAGCTACAGAGGAGAGTACATTTGGCCAAATATTAGTTGATTGAACCCCTGCTAACCCATCAATTCTTCTTAGAATATCATTTAATGTAAAATAAACTAATTCTCTTGAGAAAAAAATAATTTGTAATACATTTGCTGTTACGAAATAAACACCTGCAACAATAGCAGCTTTAAATTGACTCGTAAAATTAGAACTGAGTTCACTAATTGAAAATAATTGTTTTTTATCTTTATTTGATTTAATCTCTTTATTTTCTTGATATAATTTATATTGAGATTTAAGATAGGAAACTCCTTCATAAAATATTGGAACTAACAATGCACTAAGCGTAAATACAACTAAATATGTCCCAGGACTCCAAGCCCACAATAATAACGTAATTGAAATACCAGCTAAAATTGCAAGTCCAATTCTAAACATCTGCTTTTGAAGTTTAAGAGCCATATATAATAAAAATACTGTTAAAAGTGAAAATAGCATAATATACCCATCTGTACTTACATATCCTGCTTGAGTCCTTCCTACATAAATAGAACTTGTAACAAACATTAATGTTCCAACAATACTTAAAGGAGTATTAGTCATTGAACGAAGTAAAAAAAACATAGGGATTACTGATAAAACAGCAAGCCATGCTGATAACGTAAACATTGCTTGAGTTCTATCCTCAATAGTTGGATTTTGCGGGTCTACTCCATTTATTTGATATAAAATAGTGATAACTCTTGAGTGCATTTCAGGATTACTTGATCTCGTTCTTCCCTGAGGTGCAGTTGCAAGTTCATCAATAGGAGTTCCATTTTCATCAAGAGTTGTTCCTGCATGTCCATTAACTAAAATATTTTTTGCCTCGTTGATATAGTGGTATGTATCAATATCTCCCACGTATGTTCTTCCACTTTCAAATTGAAAATTTCTAATATAATTTCTAAATTGAGCCTCTACAAGTTCATCTAAATCTTGTCCTTGAAATGAGTTAGTTCTAATTATTTCTTGCATTTGAGAATTGACTTGATTTGCTAGAAGTTGTTGATCTACATTTGGAAATTCTTGTTGTATTTGTAGAGCTAGTTGTTGTTGTATTTGCTCTAATACTGAATTTTTTAAATTATCTTTAAGACTACAAATAATATCGGGATTAAACCAAGATCTCATATTACAAGTCCAACTTTCTTCAAAATCAACAGGACCTGTTCTGATATCATATGTTACACTCATTAAAAGAATTAAAAATAAAAATACTGCTCCTAGCTGAGTAAATCTTGACATTAAGATAGTTTTGATAGTTTCAAACGCTGATACTTCTTGCTGAGTACCTTTTTGTTCTTTAGCTCTAGATGAATCATTAGATTTCTCATTATTTTTTGCCTTATTATCTAAATTACTTTTTCTAGAATCTTTATTTGAATGTTCTTTTAAATGATCTCTTGAATGATTTTTTAAGTGACCTTTGGTTGAGTGGTTATTTGAAATTTTAGAACTCATTTTAAAAAAAAGAAAATAAGCTTTTTTATAAATATTTGTCTATCTAACTTAAAAAAACAGATATTAAATAGATATAAAGATAGATATAAAATAGATATAAAGATAGATATAAAGATACATTATCTCAGCTTTGAGGACTTATATATTTCTGGCTTAAATGATTCTTCAATGTTAATAATTTTAATATAATGTAAGTTTCTTCTTTGAAGTTCTTCTTCAATTCCAATATTGAAAGAGCGTTGGTCATACCCAAATACTAGTACATCTGGGCGTTCATCTTCAATTACTCTATATTTATCCCCAATATTTCCTAAAAGTACTTTAGACGCAAGTTTAGAAGTCTCAATTGCTTTAACTCTTATTTGTTCAGTATTATAAGGTATTTTTTTTTAATTTTTAATACTGTTTCATCTCTTGCAACAATCACAATGAGTTCCTCTCCATATTCTTTTGCTTTTGAAAA
>JBLKOJ010000031.1:0-27375 GCA_047602745.1 Candidatus Woesearchaeota archaeon
TGGACTTGCAGTTTTCTGCTCTATTATGATAGCTACAGTTTTTGCATTATTAATTCCATTTATATTAGAAAAATTAAATAAAGACCCTGCAATAGGTAGTGGGCCATTTACAACAATTATTCAAGACATACTAAGTGTATTAATTTATTTTTTTTATTGCAAAAATTCTACTACTCTAATAAAAAAGTTAATAACTTTTTAAATTTTATAAACTTATGATTTGAAAATGAAAACTAAAAATAGATGTTTTGGGTCTCATAGTAAATTATATTCTATATATCATGATGAGGAATAGGGAGTACCCGTAAGAGATAATGATACTAAATTATTTGAAATGCTTCTTTTAGAATCAGCCCAGGCGAGTCTTTCTTGGGAGATTTTTTTGAACAAAAGAGAAGGATATAAAAAGCGTATGATAATTTTGATTTTACTAAAATTGCAAATTACAACACCACTAAATTTGAAAAATTATGTCAAGATCCTCTATTATCAGAAATAAATTAAAGATTAAGTATAGTATTATTAATGCTCAAGTATTTATTAAAATTCAAAAAGAATTTGAAAGTTTTTCTAATTATATTTGGGGATTTGTTAATAATAAACAAATTATAAATAAATGGGAGCATGTTAGAGATATTCCTTCAATAAGTTAATTATCTGATAAGATTTCAAAAGATTTAGAGAAAAGAGGAATGAAATTTGTGGGTTCAGTTATAATCTATTCTTATCTACAAGCTGTAGGAATTATTGATGACCATTTTCAAGGTTGCTGGAAGAAGAAAATTTAAATTAACCTTTTCAAATTTTGAATATGATTTGTTGCAACATGAGTATATATTTGAGTCGTCTCAAGTTTTGAGTGTCCTAGTAATTTTTGAATATCCTCAAAAACTAATAATTTTTGGGATGCTAATAATTTTCAATTATTTTGCATATCTAATATCACATCCAGCTTCTAGTAAATGAGTTGCAAAAGAGTGTCTTAAAGTATGAGGAGTTATATTTTTCTTCAAATTGAGTTTTTGAGCATTATTTTTCACAATTAGTTGAATAGTTTTTGAAGAGTATTTTTTATTTCTATCAGATTTTAGAATTATTCCTTTATTTTCAATATTCATTTGGCTTATTAAATTTTTAATTTTTTCATGTAGAAATATAACTCTGTCTTTATTATTTTTTGAACATTTTATGTGAATAGTTTCATTTTCAAAGTCAATATCTTCAAATTTCAAATTTAAAACTTCACTCAATCTTAAACCTGCATAATAGAGTAGATGAAGAATTAATTTGTGTTTAAAATTAGAAGGATTATTTACTAATTGACTAACTTCAGTTTTATTTAACACAATAGGTAATTTAGATTCTTTTTTTACTTTTGGTATGTTGATTGGAAATTCTTCTTCTAAAACTTTTTCAAAATAAAATTTTAAAATTGCATAAATTGTTCTCATTGTAGAATTTGATTTTTCAGAATATTTAAGTAAAAATTCTTTTGGTGCGTTATTAGAATTAATAAACTCAGTTGTATAATATACATATTTAGTAATTGTATTTTTTGAGTATTTCCTAATCATTAATTCATTTTTTAACTTTGTAATTTTCTCATTCATAGAAGTATTAAATTATATCGTTTTTTAAGTTTATTTTACTCTTTTAACGAATTTATTTCGTTAAATAGGAGTTGTATCCAATTTTTGAGTTTCTGGATAAAAAAGAGAGATTTTTTGAAATAAAATGAGGTTTTTTCATTTTTAGGTAGCAGGATTGTAAATATAACTAGTTTTTAGTCACTACTTATTGTTTAGACAAAGAAAACATTTATAAAATTTTAAATATATTGTTTAATATGAATACTTTTTTATGGTTTCTAATAGGTAATAAAGAGATCCCCCAATATTCGATTGCAAAAGAATTATGGGAAAAGTTATTTCAAATTAAAAATATTAATGCAAGATTTCTATATTTAAATTCAGATGATAAAGACTATATACTTAAAGAATTTAATAAATTGATAAATAAAAAAAACATTGTTGGATTCAATATTGCTATGCCTTGGAAAAATCTTCTTTATAATAAATGTGAAAAGATTAAAGATGAAGTTAAAAATGTTAAAACAATTAATACAATTATAAAAAAAGAAAATTCTTTAATTGGATTAAATAGTGATGGAAAAGCATTATATAATTTAATTAAAAAAAATATTCTAATTAAAAATAAAAAAATTTTAATTTTAGGAGCGGGTGGAGCTATTCAAACCCTCCCATATTTTTTAATTCCTGATGAAATCTCTGAAATTTTTTTTTATGATATTAATGAAGAAAAAATTGAAAAACTTCAAATAATTTATGGAGAAAATAAAATTAAAAAAACAACTAGAAAAGAAATTTCAAAAATTATAGGAAATTTTGATTTAATTTTAAATGCAACTCCTATTGGTATGTTTAAAAAAGAAAAAGAATCAATACTAACTAGAAAAGAAATTTCAAGAACTAAAAAATCTATAATTTTAATTGAATGTATATATAATCCTGAAATTACTGAATTTTTAAAGTTTGGTATTGAACAAGATAGAAAAGTAATTTCCGGAATGCATATGTTAATTGAACAAGCCGTAATAAGTTTTGAAACTGCTTTTGATAGAAAAGTAAGTAAAAATGAAAAAAAAGAATTATATGAGTATTTAAAATGAAAAAAGTATTAATCACGGGTGCAAATGGGTTTATTGGAAGTTATCTCTCAAAATATTTTTCTAAAGAATTTGAAATTTATGGGACAGATTTACTTCAACCTAAAGATGAGTCTCATTTTAAGAAATTTATAATTTCTGATATTAGAACTTTAACTAGTAAAATTAAAACTAAAGAATTTGACATCATAATTCATTCTGCTGCAAATAAAAGTATTATTGATTGCGAAAAAAATAAAAATTTTAATCAAGAAATTAATTTTGAAGCAACAATTAACTTATATAATTCTATGAAAAAGAATGCTCAATTTATTTTTTTATCAAGTGATATTGTTTTTGATGGTAAAAATGGTAATTATTTTGAAAATTCTAAAACAAAACCAATAAATAATTATGGTAAATTTAAAGTTCAAGTTGAAGATATGTTAAAAGATAAAAAAAATGTATCCATTTGTAGAACTGCACTTGTATTTGGAAATTTATCATTAAATGAAATGAGAAAAAATATAGAAATATTTTCAAATTCTGAATTAAAAATACAAGGATATTTACCTCAGCATGTTTTTTATAAATTAAAGAAAAATGAAAGAATATTTTTAGCTCAAAATGAATTTTGTAATCCAACTTCATTAGAACTTTTAAGTAAACAACTTAAAATAATTATAAAGAACAAAAAAACTGGGATTTATCATACTGTAGGTGGGGAAAAAATTAGTAAATATGAATTTGGAATTAAAGTTGCACGGTTTTATAATTTAAATGAAGATTTAATTGAAAAAATAAAATCTAATGAATTTTACAGACCAAAAGATGTAAGTTTAAGTTATGAATTAAGTGAAAATGAATTAGGTTTAAAATTTGATTGTATTAATGAAATGTTAAAAAATATTAAAATCATGGAGGTTAAATATGAGAATTAAAATTTCAGATGGATGTTGTAGAATATCTTCGGAATCGAAATTAGAATATTTATTACTCAATTCAAATTATCTTAAAAGTAAATTAGCATATTCTGAATTAAGACCTAATTCAGACAATTTTGGTGA
Organism: Candidatus Woesearchaeota archaeon; assembly: GCA_047602745.1. Classification (GTDB taxonomy): domain Archaea; phylum Nanobdellota; class Nanobdellia; order Woesearchaeales; family UBA583; genus UBA583. The sequence continues at coordinate 3,733 of JBLKOJ010000031.1, forward strand.
AATTGAATTTAATCGAAATAAACCATTTTTATTTGATTTAGGTGAAAATAAATTTAATTTTAATATTGATGAAGAAAGTAAAGTGGGATATTTGTTAAGAATTATTGTTGATTCAATGTCTGTAAATGTTGGCAATTTGCCATTACATTCTGCCTATGCTGAAGTAAATCAACTTGGAATTTTTCTTTTTGGAGATATGTATGGAGGGAAAAGTTCAACTCTTATAAGTTTAAAAGATTTAGATGGTATAAAGCTAATTGGAGACGACCATATTTTAATTGGAGGAAAAAAAATATCTGGAAATTTAATGTCTAGAATTAGAACTCAACAAGGTGAATCTTTTTTTCCATTAGAAGGTTCTTCTAAAAAAATTGATACTAATATTATTTTTAATTTATTCCCATCTAATATTAATTCATTTAAATATCAAAAAAAAGATGAATATTTAGAAGATGGAAATTCATTAGATGCAGTACTAAAATATTTAAATAGAAATCCAATATTTAATGGAATTAAATATGATTTATCAAATATTGTAGGAAAACCAATAATTGAAAAATATTTTTCTTTATTTAGAAATTTTGTATTTGAATCTGAATTTATTGTTAAAGTATCAGGAGAACATGAATATATAAAAGAAAAAGTTAGAGAGGTAATAGAAAACAAATGAAGCCAAAGTATACTATTGGAATAGGAGTAACCAACAATGAAATTGAAACAATTCCATTAATGTTAGAAAGTTTAAGTGCTGATATTAGTTCATCACAAATAAAAAAAAGAGATCTCGAAACTTTAATTTGTTTAAATAATTTTGATTATGGAAAACTACTTGATGTTGAAAGGATAGCTAATATATATTCAAATTTAAATATTAGATTAACTTCATCAGAAAATGGATTGATTAAAGCACAGAGAAAAATAATTCAAGATTCAAATGGGACATCAGACTTTATTATATTTTATGATGCAGATATTCAAATTCTTAATGGTTCAACATATAATTTAATAAGAGCAATGGAAGATAATCCCTCAATTTATGCAGCTTCAGGAGACCAAATCCCTTTTGAAAGAAATTCTATATTATATAAAATTATTAATATCGAGGCTTTAAAACCAAAATTATCAACTCCTGAAAGAAAATATATAATTGGAAAAGATTTTGCTATTCGTAAAAATAGTTATTATATACCTGAAGGAATCATTACTGACGATACTTTTTTATCATACTATTTAATTCATAATTTTGGTAAAGAAGCTGTAAAAAGAATTGAAGGAGTTTATGTTAAATATTATGGTCCAGCAACAATAAAAGATTATTTTAATAAAATTAAAAGAATTTCTTTAGAGTCGAAAAAAATATTTGATAAATATCCTGAATTTTTAGAGTTAAGAGAATATTTTAAAAGGGAAATAGATTCATATGAATATGATAAACTAACTTCTTCAGAAAAAATTCAACTTTGGTTACATGATAGATTAAAAGATTGTTGTAAAATAGCATTACCATATTTTGAAAATGATGAAGTATGGGCTACTTTAACTACAACTAAAAAAAAATGGAAATAAATGAAAATATTGATTGGGAAAAAAATTTAAATTTATTTAAAAATAAGTACTCTAAACATTTTGAATTTATCTGTATGGTTGGTTCTTTAGTTTATTCTAAATCTTTTAACAAAACATCAGATATTGATTTACTAATGTTTGGAGATAGAAAGGCTTGGAAAGTATTGTGCTTTGATTTTTATCAAGGAGATAAAAAAAAATTTTTTCAATGAAACAATTAAATTATACGAGAAAGAACAAATTCAATACTTTTGTTTAAAATTTAAATTTGAAGGAATTATTTACTCAATTGACTTTTTCTTTGAAACTTTTTTAGATAGATTCATTTCAGAATTAAGTAATGATAAGTTATATTTTAAAATTACAAATAAACCCCAAACAAATTCGTATAAGCAAGGTTGTAATAAAAAAAGATTAATTATCCCAAAAATAAACCAAAAGTTTATTTATTCATATTCTGTTTCTTCACCACAGTATACAATTAATGAAAATAATTATTATATCGGGATTTTATTTGATAAAATTCTAACTGGATATTTTAAAATTTCAGAAAAAAATAGTTTTGAGGATAAATTTTCAAATTTTATTAGTAAGTATATTCTTTTTATTAAAGAAAAAAATAATTTTACTTCAAATAAGTATATCCTAAATTCTTTAAATAGGTGTGAAAGGTTTAATGATGAATATAAAGTTGAAAGGATAACCTATTTTGACAATATTTTAAAAAAGTTTAAATAACTTTCTTTATTAAATATACCTATGGAGAAATTAATTGATGATGTTTATCAAGAAGTTTATAATTTATTTAGAAAAGATGAAGGAATAAAAAAGTATCAATATACTAGAAGGGATTGGATTTTTCCAAATCATTTTGAGATTATAATTGATTTAGTTAAAGATATGTGTAATAAATATGGAGGAGATAAAGATATTTGTATATTGGGTGCTTTATTTCATGATACAGGTTTAGTTTATGGTAGAGAACAAGCTTCTTCACTTGGTCATGAAGAAAAGAGTGTTGAATATACTAAATTAGTTCTAAATAAATTTAATGTAGATAAAAAAATTATTGAAAAAGTTGTTGAATGTGTTAAAGCCAGTGAACCTGATTATGATACTGAATTAATTGAAGGTAAAATTGTAAAAACTGCAGATGCCTTATCACAATACACTTCAATTCATTTTATTGCTAAAGCACACTTTGCAGAGGATTGGGATTCATTTATTCCATGGCTTAAGAAAAAAGTTTCAAAAAATTATAAAAAAATTTGTTTTGAAGAAGAAATGAAAAAAGCCTTAGTCATTAGAGATTATTATTTAGATATAATTGAAAAATATGAAAAATATAACACAAAATTTCCTAAAGCTAATTTAATTAAAGATGAATGAATCAAAAGTTGTTTTAATTGTACCAGATATTTTAAATTCATTTAGTGGTATTGAAACACACGGAGAGTATTTTTATTCTTTTTTAAAAAAACATTCAATATTAGATTGTGTATTAACTAGAAAAAATAATTTAGAGATAGATTCTGAATTAGATGATGGAATTATAATTAAAAAAGATATTGAAGTCTACTCTAATAAATCATTGACAGGGAATTTAAAAGATGATACGAAAATATTAAATTCAATTAATAAAGATAAAAAAATATTCTTTTTAAATAATCTCTCTTGGCTTCCAATATTTGAAGATTTTGATAAAAAGAAATCAAAAATAATTGTTAGAAGTGGTGGTAATGATTTAATTGCTGGTTGGATTTCATATAAAGAAATTGATTCTAATAATATTAAAAAAAATCAAAAAAAATTAATTGAACTGATTAACCAAAAAATCGATTTACTTATAGTAAATAGTTCTTATTCCTATGCTAAATATATTGAATTAGGAGTTAAGCAAGAAAAACTTGTTAAAATTATGGGTGGAATTGATAAAGATTTTTTATATAAATGTTCTAACATTGAAAAAAAAATTATAAAACAAGAATTAAATATACCTAAAAATAAAAAAGTAATTCTCTCCGTTGGAAGATTAATTAAATTTAAAGGTTTTGAACATTCACTTGAAGTTGTTAAAAAATTAAAAGAAAAAAGAAATGATTTTATATATATTATAATTGGAACTGGACCTGATTATGAGAAATTAAAAAATAAAGTAAAAAAACTTGATATTGAAGATTTAGTTAGATTTGAAGGTTATTTTCATTTTCAAAAAATTTCAAAATATTTGAGGGTCTCTGATTTGCTCTTACATTCACCAATATATGCAGAAATTCAATCAGAAAAGGGCAATTATATTCAAACTGAAACAATGGGTAGGGTGATTTATGAAGCTTTATCTGCAGGGTGTCCAGTAATTGGAAGTAATGTTGGAGGAATTCCAGAAATAATTGATGATAAATTCAATGGCTTTATTACTAAAGAAAAAGACATTAATAAAACTCTATATTACATAGAAAAATGTATTTCAAATAAAAATTTATTAGATTTTTTATCTAAAAATGCATATGAAATAAGTGATAAAATAACCTGGGAAGTGATATTTAGAAAATATATTGATTTAGCATTATATTTGGAGTTAATTTAAGTGGGAAGGAGAGATAATTTAAAGTAAATGAAATAACCTCAATTCGTTCCCTTTGGTCACTTGTTTCAAAGTGGCTACCGCAATCTCTCTCTTTTACCCTCATTTCATTCGGGGGAACTCAAAAACTTCTTCAAGAAATTTGCTTCGCAAACTTCTTTCGATAACGACTTGCAGTCTCTTAACTAAAGTTCGTATGATACAACAATGGGTTTAACAGAAATTTCCTGCTGAAATTTCCCAAATTCTCTCACAAGTTCGAGAACTTTGTTAAACCGTGTATGTTAAATGAAATAATTTTTAGTGGCTAAATGTAGAAGGGGGACAATCAAAACAAAAGAAAAAAAGGGAGGGGCTGGTGCTACGCACATATTGGCTCACAACTTCGTTGTTCGAAATTTAATGAGAGGGGGCTTTTAGTCCTAACGGACATTTACACTCACTTCGTTCGATAATTAATGAGAAAAAAACAAGACCACTGGACAAATCCACATAAACTATTTATACTACGAAGGATTTTCAGTTTATAAATAGAAAGAGTTATAAAAACATTAGTTTACATTATAATTATAATAAAATGGAAGAACAAATAATACTTAAAAATGGTAATTGCATTAATGAATTAAAAAAAATTCCAGAAAAATCAGTTGATTTAATCTTTGCAGATCCACCATATAATTTATCGGGAAAGGGACATTTAACTTGTAAAAATGGAAAAACAGTCACATGTGATAAAGGGGCTTGGGATGTAGTTGATGATATTCATGCTTTTAATTATGAATGGGTTACTGAATGTATAAGAGTTTTAAAAGATGAAGGAACTTTATGGATTTCTGGAACACTACACAATCATCCATCTATAGGTGTAGTTCTAAAAAATTTAGGTATGTGGTTAATTAATGATGTTGTTTGGTTTAAACCGAATGCACCTCCCTTATTGTCTTCAAATAGATGTGCACCTTCTACTGAATTAATCTGGGTTGCTAGTAAAACAAAAAAGTATTATTTTGATTATAAAAAAGGTAAAGAGTATAATGATGGTAAACAATTAAGAAATTTATGGACTATTAGTGCAAAAAGACATATAACAAAACATCCTACTGAAAAACCAGAAGAACTTTTAGATAGAATTTTAAATTTAGGATGTCCTAAAAAAGGTTTAGTTCTCGATCCTTTTATGGGTAGTGGAACAACAGGAGTTATTGCAAAAAGACAAAATAAAAAATTTATTGGAATTGAAATCGATAAAGAATATTTTGCTATTGCAAAAAAAAGGATTGAGGATGAAAAATGAAAAAACCTTGGTCAATATCAACAACCGTTAGAAATCCAGAAAGGATTAGAGATTTTTTAATTATTCTTAAATCTATGGAAGGTTTAGAATGGTCTAAAGAAAACCAAACAAAATTTCAAATATTGTTAATAAAGAATAGATTATATGGCTATGGAAATCCGCAATTTTATAATGGTTTAGATAAAAAATATATAGAGTTACTTGATTCGGAAAATGAAATAACTTATTCTCATGCAAAAGAAATTCTTGAATCTAAAAATTATATAGGAGATGGAGATTTAAGAGGTAGACAATCGTTTAATCCACTTGAAAAAATGGGGTTTGTTTTTTTAGATAAAACAAATAAAATAAAATTTACTGCAGTAGGGAATTATTTTTTAGAAGATAATTATGATTTAGGAGATGTTTTTTTTAGAAGTTTTTTAAAATGGCAACTTCCAAATTTTGATGCTAGACATTATAAAAAAGAAGAAGGATATAATATTAATCCATTCATTAGCACACTCCATTTTATCAACGAAGTAAATAAAAAGTGGCAAGATTTAGGGGAAAATCCAGTAGGCATTAGTAAAAAGGAATTTGCGATTTTTATACCAACTTTAATTAATTATGAAAATATTCAAAATGTAGCAGATATATTAATTCAGTTTAGACAAAATATTAGAACAGAAGAGAAAAAAAAAGAATATCATAAGGAATTTCATCATAACTACATTAAATCATTTTTAGAAACTGAAGATGAAAAAGCAATTGAAAAAAGCATTAAGAATACAATAGAATATACTGACAACATCATAAGATATTTTAGATTAACTAGATTTATTTATATTAGAGGAAATGGACATTATATTGATTTAGAACCTAGAAGAAGCATAGAAATTAATTCTTTATTAGAAACTTTTAATGGGAGTGCATTGGAATTTGAAAACTATGAACAATTTGTAGAATATCTAGGCGATTTAAACCAACCACATTTACCTTGGGAAACAAGAGAATTCTTAAAAGATATTGCTAATAATATAATAAAAGAAATTAATGAATTAGAAAAAGAAGTTTCATTAGCACAATTTGAATTTAAAAACATGGAAAAATTAAATTTAAATGAACTAAAAATATATATAACTTCATTAAGAGATTACAGAAGAATAGTTCAAGAAGAAATAAATCATAAAAAATCTCAAAATACACAAGAATTAAAAGAATACATCAAAAGTTTAAAAGAAATTTATTCAATACCTAATCGAGCATTAATGCTTGAGAAATATATCACTCTTGGATTAAATGCATTAAATGATGCTTTAAGAATAAGACCTAATTATTTAGTTGGCGATGATAATGAACCTACAAATACTGCTCCAGCAGGAAAACCAGACATAGAATGTTTTTATGAGACATTTAATGCTATTTGCGAAGTTACATTATTGAATGGAAGAGATCAATGGTATAATGAAGGTCAACCGGTGATGAGACATCTTAGAAATTTTGAAGAAACTAATTCTGAAAAACCATCTTATTGTCTTTTTGTAGCTCCTAATATTCACAGAGATACAATTAATACTTTTTGGTATTCTGTAAAATACGATTATGAGGGAGTTAAACAAAAAATAATTCCTTTATCAATTAATCAATTTATTGAGTTATTAGAAATTTTAGTTGCTATAAAAGAAAGTGGAAAAAGATTTTTACATAAACATTTAACAGAATTATATGAAAGCATCATAGAAATAGATGAGTTAAATTCTTCCAATGAATGGTTAGAAAGCATTCCTCAAAAAATAGAATCTTGGAAAGGAGGAATTCTAACATGAACGAATTCATAAATAAGAATCATCTTGGCGATTGTATTGAAATAATGAAACAATTACCAAAAGGTAAAATAAACCTTATATTAACTGACCCTCCCTATAATGCTTCAAATGGGGGAGTTAATTTACCAAATAATAAGACTGGTGGAGCATACTATAAAGTTAATGAAAAATGGGATAAATTTGAAAATTATGATAGTTATATGGATTTTACTAGAAAATGGATAGATGAAGCAGATAGATTATTATCTCAAAATGGTTCCATCATGGTTTGTGGTTCCATGCATAATATAGGAGAAGTAATTTATGCTTTAAAAGAAAAAGGATATAAATTTCTCAACATGATTACTTGGAAAAAAAGCAATCCTATGCCTAGTATTGCAAAAAGAACTTTAACTTATTCTACAGAATTTATTGCTTGGTTTAGTAAAGGAAAAGGTTGGACTTTTAATTATGATAATATGAAAAAATATAATCAAGGAAAACAATTAAGAGATGTTTGGGAGTTTTCAGTTTGTCAAGGTCCTGAACGAATAAAGGGAGAGGATAATCGTGCAGCCCATCCTACACAAAAACCACTAGCACTTTTTAAGAGATTAGTTGAAATGGCTTCAAAAGAAAACGACATTATTTTAGATCCATTTATGGGAATTGGAACAACAGCTGTTGCTTCAATAGAATTGAACAGAAATTGGATTGGTATAGAGCAAGAAGAAAAGTATATCCATTTAGCAAATAATAGAATTGAAAAAGTTAAGAATAAAATAACAAAAGGTAAATAAAATGGAAAATAAAAAACAAACTCCAAAACGAGATGTAGAGCTTAAAGGTTACAATGCGGTTCAAAGTTCTGAAATAAGAAAAGGATATAATCCTCAAATGAGTACACAAAACAGAAATGAACAACCATTTAAAGAAGGATATAATGCTCAACAAATGGTACAAACTGCTAATAATTCTCAACCAATACAACAAGGAAATTCATCTAAAAAATCAGAGAACAAAAAATGAATTGGGATTTACCTTTAATTATTGCAATAATATCCGCAATTTTTGCAGGTGTTGCATTAATTCTTAATTGGTTGGCCTTAAGAGAAAACAATATTACACGACAAATTCAATTACTTAATGATTCATTTAAAAGTATAAAAGAAACAGAAGTTATGTTATACAAAGAATACAAAAATGCAGATCAAAAAACTAAAAAAGAATGGGATAGTCTTTTATTCAATTCAATAGAACAGTTTGCATTTTTAGTAAATGAGAAATTTATAAAAAATAAAAAAATATCTGGCTTCTTTGATGATGCTGTTATAATGTGGTATGAACAAATATTTATAGAACATTACTCTAAAGAAGAAGTAAATAATCCTAAAAATTATCCTGAATTCAAAAAACTATATCATAAAATTAAATTGAAATAAGTTTAATACTTCTCTTAATGTTCTTTTAGAAAAAGAACCAAAATAAAAGCCCCCTCTATTTTCTTTTTTAGAAAAAAAGAAACAAAAAAGCCCCTCCCCTGAAAAAAACTAAAAAAAGATTGTCCCCCTCGATTCTTGTTCTTGATGTATCGCATTCGCTCATTTGATAGAACGCCACTAAAAATTACTCTGCGGTTTGCTTCGCAAATCCTCGGGGACGGCTTGCAGCCTTTCGCTTCGCTCACCCTCATTTAACAAGGATTTAGAGGAAAATTCCTGCTGAATTTTCCCAAATTTTTGCTTCGCAAAAACTTCTCTAAATCCTGATGTTAGTAGAAATTTAATCAAGCATTGGAAATACTGGAGTTAGAAGATAATTTAGAATAAAAAAGATAATTTTATAAGCCGTAGGCTTCAAGAATCTCCTGTGCATGCTCTTTGACTTTTGGTTTTGTAATCACTTCTACAATGTTGTGGTTTTCATCTAATAGATATGTTATTCTATGAATTCCGTGAAATAATTTCCCCATAAAACTCTTATCTCCATACACATCATACGCTTTTACAATCTCTTTACTCGTATCACTTACTAAATAAAAGGGTAAATTCTCCTTATCAACAAACTTTTGATGCGAAGCTATAGAATCGCAGGATACTCCTAAAATAACAATTCCTTTCTCCTCTAATACTTCAAAATTATCTCGTAAATTTTGTGCCTGATTAGAACATCCTGGAGTCATATCTTTAGGATAAAAATATACAATAGTTTTTTTACCTAAATAATCTTTAAGAGAAATCTCTTGTGCTTCATCTTGTCCTAATTTAATCGCTTGTGCTGTAAATTCTGGTGCTTTAGTTCCTTTCTCTAACATGTAACAATAACGAAATTAATCAAATTTATATATATTTGTTAAAACTAAATTGTAAACAAAAAAATAATATTAATTAAACATTTAATCTCATGTTTATCAATTCAGTTTATTTGTAATTATTTTAGTAATAGTATCAAATAATTTTTTATCTTCGTTAATAACTTCATAATTTACTCTAAGTAAAGGTTCAGTATTAGACTTTCTAATATTTACCCAAAATGTATCATGCTCAATTAAAACTCCATCTAAATGAGAAATTACTAACTCCTCTTTTGATGTATCAATTAACTCGATAAACCAGTCCTTAGAATCCTCCATCTCTTGATTAGCATCTCTAACTGTAAAATTAATCTCAGGACTTTTTAATTTAGGATTAAATTTCTCAACTACTTTACTTAAACTCTCATCATAATATGAGAATGCACATATACTCTCAACTAATGCTCTTAGTGCATCATCATATTTAGAACCACTCTCTTCAAAATAAAAATGCCCTGATAACTCACATGCAAATTGAGCATCAACTTCATGCATCTTCTTTTTAATATGTGAGTGTCCCACTCGTGTTTGAAAATAATTTTTTTTTATATCATCTCCAAGTTTAGTTAAATTTCTTGTTGAACGCAAATCATAACAAAATGTTTCAAATTCTTCATCATGTTTATTCAAATGATTCACTAAAAAACAACCCATAACATCAGGAGCAACATACCTACCTTTTTCATCTACAAAACCAACTCTGTCTGAATCTCCATCAAAACTTACACCAAAATCACACTCCTCTTTTACAACTACTTCTTTTAAGTATTCTAAATTCTCTTCTTTAATAGGATTAGCCTCATGATTTGGAAATGTTCCATCAAGTTCATCAAATACATGTACACATTCAATAAATCCATCTTTTTCTAGTTGCTCAAGTACAGGTTTATTTGAAAAACATCCAATAGCATTTGCATAATCAATAGCTATTTTAATAGGCCTTTGTTTAGGTTTGTCATTAATTTTAGATAAATAAGATAAAATAGTTGAATCATATTCTTTAATGACTGAAATCTCTTGAATTGAACCTCTTAAACTTTCATTTGAATTATTCTCTTGTACATTTGAAATAAAATCTTGTTCAACAATTCTCCTCTCAACAGCGTTAAGTCCAGTATCATATGCAATTGGAAATGCATTTTTTCTACACACTTTCATTCCATTATACTCTTTTGGATTATGTGAAGCAGTAATAATAATTCCTAAATCACAATCATGAATACATGTTGCAAAATATAACTGTGGTGTTGAAGCAAGTCCTATTGAAATCACTTCAACTCCCAACTCACTACACTGAGCAGATAAAATATCAAAAAACTCAGGTGATGATTCTCTCATATCATATCCAATAATAACTTTTTTTGGTAAAAATTCACTAACAATCCCTTTTGCTAGATCTTGAATAACTTCTCTTGAAAAATGTTTTGAATATATACCTCTAATATCATAACTATGAATATACGGTAATGTTGTCATAAGTAGTAACTTTTAAGATTTAGTATTTAAATAATTTAATATTCATTAAAGGAGAAGACAAAAATAAGAGCAAAAAAAATTTTCAAGTAAAGTAGTTTAAAATTGTTTATTCCACATCTCTTGTGCTAATTTCCCTGTTTTCATCAATACCTCAACTTCTTCTTTAATTCTCACTTCATCAAGTCTTCTTTGATGCTCCTCTATTATTTGTTGAACCTGCTCTATTGCAATTTTTTTAAGCTCTCCACTGAGTAATTCTCCTAATTCATATCTTTGTTTAATACTCTCAAGTTCTTTATCATCTCTCATTAAAAACATCTCTAACCATTGAAAACTTACATCAATTTCAGTATCTCCACCTAATTTTCTATGCAGTTCTAATGTTTCTTGACCACCTGAAAATGCATGTTTATTAATTTTTTTCTTAATAGTATTTGCAGTATCTGTGAGTAAAATCGCACTCTCTTCATTACTTGCAGACATTTTTCCCATTGAACCTGTAAGAGCAGGTAAAAACTTCGAGAGAATTGTAGCATTTTTATAAAATCCTAATTTTTGAGCGAAATCTCTTTGTAGTAAAAAATAAGGATTTTGATCAATAGCACAGGGAATTAAACACTGAGCTTTCTCAAACATAGTAGGAGCAATTTGAATTGCAGGATAAAAAATTTGTCCAATATTACTTTCTCCTTCAAATCCAAACGTGTTTCTTGCTTGAGAAAATGTAATTTTTTTAGCAATTTTAAGTAATAGAGGATACATAACTCCCATGTATTTTGAAGTTCTAAATATAAATGTTTTATCAGAATTAAATCCAACTGCTGTAATATGTTCAATATCTCTTACAACAAATTCCTCCACTACTTCTAATGTTTCAATCTTCTTTTTAAATAAAAATTTCTCATCATCTGGAATTTCAATATATAAATTACAATCAAATAAATCTTGCAGATATTTAGTAAAATGAAATGGAATTAAATGTCCTAAATGCATCTCACCACTTCCAGGAGACCTTCCCGTATATAAAAAAATAGGTTTTCCTTCTTTATGCTCTTTTATGACTTTTTTCAAATCCATATGTGCATAAAAAAGACCTCTTCTAAGTAATATATGCTCTTGAATTCCTTTTTTTTGAGCTAATTCTTTAAGATATTGTAAATCCTCACCATCAATTTTACTTACACCAAACTCAGTAATCAACTTATCATAATCAACTCTTTCTTGAACATCCCAAGGAGTAACTTGTTTAAAATTTTTAAGAAACTGTTCATTTGTATTTTTTGAATTCATACTTAATTTTATATCCTTATACATTTAAATATTTGTTTTTGTATAAAAAAATAAACTAAAAATTGTTAAGAATTATTAAAAATTATTTAATTAAACTCAAAAAATTCTTGATTTAGTCTATTAAGATTTACATATGAAAGAGAATCTTGTTGAATTGTTAAAATTAATACTCCTTTGTGAGTTTCATTTTTACTTTTAATATATTCTAAAAGTCCTAAAACAATTTCAAAAGGGTTATATTCTAAAATCATATCTAATTCAATCATTACAAAAGGAGTTTGTGCTTGGGCGTAAAAGTTATCAATATCTTGAATCATTTCATTAAAGTGAAGTGCATCAACTGATTCTGAGTGAGGGTCATTTTCTAAATGGGGCTTTATTTCATTTTGTGGGTTGAAAATCATCAAAATTGGTGTTTGTTGCAATCCATATTCTCCTCTTATATCACTAGGATATGAAGTTGTAAGTAAAAAACCTTGATACCCTTTACTCACAGCTTCTTTAAACGCTTTTAATAAAAAATTTTTATCTTTTTTGTACGCTAAATATGATTTTGAGTTTGTTACATCAAAAGAAAGTGTACCCTCAATATTTCCTTCTTGAATTGGGATAAAACGCATCTGAACAAACTTCCCTTTAACTAATTTAATTATAAAAAGTTCTAATAGTAATCCATACATTAAAAAAGCATGTCCTATAAATTCGAAGCCATAAATAACATAACTAATTGTCTCACCTGTTAAATTATCTGAAAATATAAATCTTAAAACTTGTGCTGGAGCGTAGCAAATAATTCCCAGTGCAACAAAAAGCCAAGGTCTTCTATATTTTTCCTCAAAAACTTTTTTTAAAATAAATATAGCTAAGAAAAAAGAAATTACCGAAAATAAAGCTCCAATTAAGAGTAAAAAAGAAATATTTAATTCCATAGATATAATTTATTTGAAAATAGTATTTTTAATTTTATGTATTGAAATTAAGGAGTAAAACATAACATTTATATCATATCCTTTACTTTATAAAATATGAACACAATACAAATAATTTATAATCAAACTACTCAAAAAAAATTTAAGTATATGTATAGTATTACATTAATTTCACACAATGTAAAAGAAGAATCATTTCATGAACCAAGTATTGGCAATTATGAAGATGAAGAATCTAATTCAGATATCAAAACTCAAAATAACATTGAAAATAAACTAACTGCTTATTTACAAAAAGTAGGGGCAAAATATGATGAAATAATTTTCATTCCTCCAGGAATTGATAATAATAGTAATAATGAGAATGAAAATAATGATTCTCTTCAAATTATTGGAATTACACAACCTCAAATTACATTTAGAAAAATCTCCTCTTTGGTATCTCAAATCATCTCAAAAGTTTCAAATTTAAAACAAAACGATGAATCTCTTGTTACATTTGATATGACTTCTTATTCTCAAAAACTACAACATCTTATTATCTCAGCTTTTGAATATGAAAATTATTCATTTAAAAAATATTTACAAAATAACAAAGAAGAAGATTACAATAAAAATAGTAATAATTTTCAAAGTGCTAAACTCAATATCATTACAAGTGTATCTCAAGAAGAAATTTCAACTCTTAAAATTGTATCAAATGAAGTGTCTTATTGTAGAGATTTAGTAAATTCAAATGCATGTGAAATTACGTGTGAATATTTACACAAAGAAGTAGAAGAGTTTTCAAAAAAACATAATTTAGAGTTTAAAGCAGTAGTAGGAGAAGAATTACTTAAAGAAAATATGAATTTACATTATCAAGTTGGAAAAGCTGCTCAAATTCCTCCTCGAATGTTATACTTAGTATATAGAGGAGATGAAGAAAATAAATCATATTCAACTCTTGTTGGTAAAGGTATTACATTTGATACTGGGGGTTTAAATCTAAAGCCAACTGGTGCAATTGAGGATATGAAATTAGATATGGGAGGAGCTGCTGCAACACTAAGTGCCTTTAAAGCATTAGTTGAGATGAGAGTTAAAAAAAATATTATTCTTGTTCTAGCATGTGCAGAAAATGCTATTGATTCAAAGTCCTACAAACCTGGTGATGTATTTATATCAAGAAAAGGAATTAGTGTTGAAATTACTAATACTGATGCAGAAGGAAGATTAGTTCTTGCTGATTGTATGGATTATATTCAAGACAAATTTGAAGTTAAAGAATTAATTGATTGTGCAACTCTTACAGGTGCAAGTATGATTGCTCTTGGGCTTGAGAGTATTGCTATGTTTTCAAATGATAACTCAATGGCTCGAAGAGTATATCAATGTTCAAAAGATTCGTATGAATTAATGTGGAGATTACCAATTTTTGAAGAGCATAGAGAAGTTTTGAAATCAACTATTGCTAATTGTTCTAATTGTGGAAGTGGTGCTTTAAGAAGATTTGGTGGAGCAAGTTCAGCTGCTGCATTTTTAGAACAATTCGTGAAAAGTGGTGTTAAGTGGGTTCATTTAGATATTGCGGGTGCTAGTTTTAGCAGTAAAAGAGGAGCAAGTGGATGTGCTGTTAGAACATTAGTTGAATATTTAAAGTAAAATATTTAAAAGTTAAAAGTATATTTTCTTAAAAGTATTAAAGGTGCTGAGAAATTTCATGTATAACACTTTTATTTAATCTGTTATTCCCACTTTCAACTAATACTCTTAATTTTGGCTCAGTTCCCGAGGGCCTAATAAGAATTCTTCCTCCTTTTTGTTCTACAATATCTTTTTGTTGCTCAATTACATCTTGAACTTTTTGAGGTAATTCTTTAATTGAACCGATTCTCCCATCAAGTTTAAAACTTTGTTGTATTTGAGGATTTGGAGTATATAACTTAAATTGTTCTGATACTGGTCTTAAAGGGTCTAAATTACGTAGTATTTCAGTTGCTGCTCTTATTCCATCTCCACTTCCTATTGTTGTATCAAGTATAATATGTCCTGAATGTTCTCCTCCAAAACTCCAATTATTAGCTCGTAGTTTTTCCATCACTGCTTTATCTCCATTTTCAACTCTTTGAACTTCAATTCCTAAATTTTGTAAATATGAATCTAATGCTAAATTAGAATATTGAGTTACTACAACTCCATTATTTGTCAATTTTCCTTGTTCTTTTAATTTAGTTGCTAAATATGCTAATACAAAATCTCCATCAATTCTTCTTCCTCTCTCATCTACAAGTCCCATTCTATCTCCATCTCCATCAAAACTAATTCCTAAATCATAACTTCCTTGTGTAAGTATTTGTTCTAAAAATTGAGGATTTGTAACACCACATCCTTCATTAATATTATGCCCATCGGGTGTATTTGCTAAGAGTTTAAATTCAAGTCCTCTTCTTGTACTACTGAAAATTTCTCTTCCAATTTCACTTGTTGCACCATTTGCACAATCAATAGCAACTTTTCCTTCAAATTGTGATTCTTGTAAAATATCTTTTAATTGTGAAATATATTGTTCTTTTAACGAATCTGATATTCTTGGTATAGAAATTCTATTTTCTCTTGAAGAGTATGGTAAAATTGTATCTTGATTATTATATGCATCTTTGAGTCTTGCTTCTTCTTCTCTTGAAATTTTATTTCCTGTATTGCTAAAAAACTTTAATCCATTATCATATGCAGGATTATGTGAAGCAGTAATCATTACTCCTTGAATTCGCGCATTTGCACTCATATAACTTAGAAGAGGAGTTGGTATAATTCCTGCATATTCTATTCTAATTCCTCTATTTGCAGTTCTAATTCCTCTACTTAATGCATCTTGAAATTCTAATCCTGATGCTCTTCCATCTCTTCCAAGAATGTATGTTGAATTTGGAGGTAAACTTTGAGCAATCTTGTGCCCCATCCTCTCAAGTCCTTGCATATCAAAATATTCAGCTCTATCTCTAAAACCATCTGTTCCTAATTGTAAAGGTTTAAATGGTTGTGGTACTCTTTGTAACATATGTATAGTTAGAGTTATTTCTTTATAAATTCAGTTAAAAAAATTGTAGGAGTATTATAAACTATTTTTTAATAGTTTGCACTAGTGTTTCAACTACATTTATAAGTTTGAGAACTATAATAAATATATGAATAATTTTAAAAAAATAAATATTGAAGAAGATGTACAAGAAGAGGAGAAAACCACTAAATTGTGTCCTAAATGTGGAAGTGAAGATTTAAGTTTTGATTTTATGAGTCTTGCAGAATTTTCAACTGGAAATAATTCTATGAATTGTTATTGTCTTAATTGTGGATATGGAAAATTCTTAACTAACGCAATATTTGTAGATGTAAAAAATTCAGAAGTGGAGGAGTTTAGAGAGAAAATTAAATCAAAAAAATAAAAATCAAGTTGCGTAGCAACTTAGACTCCTCTATAGGGATTTTTAACTAATTCTATCTTCTCCTTTCCAATTACTGCACTTTGAGAAATGATATAATTCTCATCATCTAAAAACTGACTGAGTACTTCAAGAGCTTCTTCTCTTCCTGTTGTTCCAAGAGCAAATAATGCTTCATGAATTGCAATAGGATACTCTTGCTCAAATACTCCTTTTTTCAAATATTCATATGAAATATCACTTTTCATCTCTCCCAAACAAAACGCAGCTTCATGTCTTACAATTGGACAAGGATCTTGTGTAAATCTCTCATAAATTGCTTGTGCATTTTGAGGCGTATCATGCTTCATTAATTGAAACATAATTTGGACTCTATCATTTTCACATACATTCTCTACATCTTGTAGTTGTTTTCTAAATGAATTTTCACTCTCTTCACTTTTAAGAACTTCAGTATAAAAATCAAATGTTTGCTCAATTCGTTGAATTCCAACCTTTGCACTTTGTGAGATCTCGACTCTTTCATCTTCTAAAAATTTCTCTAAAAACTCCCTATCCCCTTCAACTCCTAAAAGACCTAAAACCACTAATGCCTCATGTTGCACTACAATTGAATCATCAACACTTAATGTTTCTTTTAAAAAATCTCGTATATCTTTGTCAGGTCCAATCTCTCCAATTGCAAAAATAGTTTCATGTCTAATTAATTCACATTTGTGATTTCTTGCAACATCAAATAATACATCTTTTGCTTCTCTTGAACCTTCATTCATCAACTTAAATACACTCTCCATTAAAATCGCTTTTGGAGTTTGAGAATTATAAATAATACCCTTATGCTTTTCAACACATTCTTGTGACATATTTGTAAATAATTTAAATCTTTATTTAAATATATTTAAAACCTATAATCTCCTTAACTCCTCCTTCACAATTACATTTTTATTTAAATTTAAACATTTGAAAAATAATATGAGTGAAATTGAATTAGTACTTCTTTTTATCATATCCTCTGCTCTAGGAGGATTAATTGGAGTACAAGTTGAGAGAAATCAACAACGACTTTTTACACCAGGAATTAGAACACATATTATTGTAGCACTTCTAGGAACTCTTAGTGCTATATTATTTACTCAATTCTCAATGACATATATTGTATATGCAATATTTGCAAGTATTATTTTATTTGTTATGCATGAAAATGTTGCCAAAACAAAACGAAATACAAACTTATTTGAAAACTCTTTTTTATATGAAATTTTAATTGTAGTGTCATTTATTTGTGGAATATTAGTAGGAAGTGGAGTTACATATATTGCAGTATTTGTATCAGTATTTATCTCAACACTATTATATATTACACCGCAATTACACACATTCTCTCAAAACATTTCAAGAGAAGAAATACACTCAACTCTTCTATTTATCTGTATTAGTGCAATACTACTTCCTCTTCTTCCAAATACTTCGTTTAAACTTACTCAAATTCCTTACATCACCTCATTTCTTCCTGAACATTTTATTGAAGCACTAAGTACTATTACTAATCTTAACCCATTTATAATTTGGTCATTAGTAGTTGTAATCTCAGCTCTGAGTTTTTGTGGATACATTACTATGAAAATTTTAGGTGAGAAAAAAGGATTATTTTTAACAGGATTGTTAGGAGGAATTGTTTCATCAACTGCCCTTACAACATCATTTTCAATTTCTTCAAGAACGAATAAACGACTCAATTATCTCTTTGCAGGAGGAATTATTTTAGCATCTTCAATTATGTTTTTTAGAGTATTTATAGAAATTCTTATTATGGCACCTAATTTAGCAATAATTATGGCAATTCCTCTTCTCATAACTCCATTTGTAGGTATTGGAATTGTCTACTTTACATTTCATTCACACAAAGTAAATTTAGAAGAACATACAAATATTAAATCCCCATTTAGAATTAGACCCGCTTTAATATTTGGAACATTATTTACACTCATCATCATTGTATCAAATATTAGTTTACATTATTTTTCAAATACAGGATTATATATTACTGCAATATTAAGTGGACTTGTAGATGTAGATGCAATTACTCTCTCAACCTCTCAATTATTTAGAATTGGAACTATTGATGAATTTACAGCAATTATGACTATTAGTTTAGCAGTAATTTCAAACACGATGATTAAAGCATTACTTACCTGGTTTTTAGGAGGATGGGAGTTATTTAAGATTTCAAGTATCTATTTTTTAGGATTATTAATTACTTATATTTTACTCTTACTTGTAATTTTAATTTAAGAAAAAGTAAAAATTATAACATAAAATTAATTGAAATAATTAGTATAAAAATTCCTAAAAATAAAACAAATACCTTAGGGATAAAATTCAAATATTTTAAATTTGAAGAATCTTTATATGAAACTATAATTTGTTTAACATTTAATAATAATGCTATTAAAATTAATATTAAACCAAAGAAATTTGCAAATGAAATATTAATTCCTCCTTGACTAGATGGAGTTGATGCTATAACATATCCAATAAAATACATCAACAGGACTAAAACCATAGTCCATCCTCTTTTGAAAGCCGTTAGAAAATTATGTTTTGTAAATTCTTCTTCCATATACTTTTTTTAAAGAATTGATTTTTAAACATTAGTAAATTATGTTATGGAAAACGATTTTTAACTTTAAAATGTCATAAGTTATATAAAGTTCTATAACATAATAGTTATGTTAAAAATGAATCCATCTGAAATTATCAAAAAAAAAATAGTATATTCTTAGTTCCAATTCTAGTTTTTATTAATGGAATACTATATGCAAGAAGTCTTGAAGTATTTGCTGGAATTGGCATGATAGTTATGACTCTTGTGCTTACTCTTGCAACTCTTATAGGAGCAATTTTTTATAGAATTTCTCAAAAAATACTTATCTCTGTATTCATTGTAGTTGGAAGTTTTATTGTACTCTTTACATTATTAATCATATTAGTAAGAGCAGGAGTATTCTAACTATCTGGTAATCACATTACTATTTCAGTGATAAAGTAAAACGGAATAGTTAAAATCATAATCAACCCAAATAATAATACAGCAATTTTTAATAAAATATTGAGATATTTCAAAAAATTTGGTTCTAGGAGAAAATCCTCCTTTATAATTTTACAATTAAAATAAAAAGCAATACAGCCTAAGGTATAAAATACTACCAATATCAATAAAAATATCCACAAATATTCACTATTATTTTCAAGATTTATGTTATATAATGCAAAAATAAACACAATAAATATATTAACCAAAAAGATTAACTGAATTTTAAATGTATTATCACTCGTAATTGTTGAAGTTTTTTTTGAGACATTATCTCCTTTTGATAAATCTTCTATTGTGGAAGTGGGTAAACCTCTTATTCTATTAACTCTATACATTATTATGTAAATTCCTAGATATATAATTGCTAATTTAGGTAAAAAAAATAAGTAATTAGATGTCAAAAAGAATAAAAAAATAAAAAATAATGACAAACAGAATGTAAGAAAGGCTATTAAAGTTGTAATAATTTCATATATTATAAATGAAGAATTTGAAGAATTTTGTTTCATCTAATTATAGAAAAATTTAACTAGATTATAAATATTTTGAATTTTACTCACTAAATTTACCTTTTAGAAGATTTCTTCCAAAACCACATAAAAATTCTAAGTCTGTCTTGACTGGATTTTTAGAATGTTTTCTTAAATATAATCTATATAATGCTTCAAGAGTCCTTAAATGAGATAAATCTCTATTTTTATTTAACGAATAAGAAATATCTATTACACTAAATTTTACTTCTTCTTCTAATTTTTTTACAAAAGAGTGTGTATAACTAGAATTAATCTTTGGCTCTTTAGCTCTTACTCCAATCAACTTTAAATCTCCTTTGATTAATGAGTATAGCTGAGGAATTTCATCTATCCAGTACTTTCTGATGAATTCATGCTGTGGTGAAATAAAATCTTCTTTAAAATGTATATATTTTCCTTTTGAAGATAGCTCAACTGAAGATGTTGACTTTGAATTTTCTCTTAGAGTTTTTATTTTAGGTACATAAATAATTTGGCCTTTTTGCTTAATTTTTCTCCAATATAAGAAGCTCATTTTTATATTATTTAATTTAACTCCTTCACCATGTATGTTCCTTCTTTATGGTACCCTAATTTTTTATAATATTCTCTTACTCCAACTCCACTAATAATTACCATTTTAGTATACCCTCTTTGTTTTGCAATTTCTTCTGCTTTAAAAATAAGCTTTCTTCCCCATCCTTTATGTTGAACAATATCATCTTTGGCCTCAGCCCCTACTGGAATAGTTTGCCCATAAATATGTAATTCTCTAATTAGAGCAGTTTTTTCATGAATCTCAGGCGTTAAATTCGTTTGCTTTGGAAATCTGAGTCTTGTAAATCCAATAAGTGTATCATCAGTATTCACTGCGTCTAAAAAAACATCAATTCCTTCACTTGATTTAAATTCTTCTACATTAATTGCAAAATGTATATCTTGTTCAAAATACTCAACTAATTTTAGAATATATTGTTTTAAAAATTGAATTTTTGTATGTAAACTATTAAATTCTTGATTTATTTCTTTATTAATTTCCCTGTTAATCTCTAAATTTCTTTCTTCCTTCTCCTCCACTATTTGATACACATCTTGAGATAATATATATTGTTGTAATACTTCAAAGTTCTCATCAAAATTAGTAATATAATATTTATTCAATATTGAATTGAAATACTCTTGTGTGAATTCTTGTGTAACTTCAAGAGCGAATTCATTTGAAGAAACTATTTTTTCATTTTTTGTTTTTTCAATATTATCTGTAATAATTTTTTGAACTTCATCAATTTTATCTTCAAATATCTCTTCAAGAGCATTTATATCTTTAACAAAACCTTTAATATTTCTAAATACATTCATATTTTGAGGTAATACTTCAAATTCATCTAATTGAGGATTAAACTCAATTATATTTAATCTATTATCAAACCCTAGTTGTGTTTGAGATTTTTTTTTAGTTTTTTGTGGCTCTTTATTTTTGATGCTTTCTCTCTCTCTTTGCTCCTCTAATTGTCTAAGTCCAATTTCTCTTGCACGAATATCTTTACTCTGAGTTCCAAGTCTTTTCATCTCATCTTCTACATATTGTCTCAAATTTGATTTTTGAACTCCTCCTTCTACAAGTGTAGTTGGAATATCACGCTGAACTCTCATCACTCGTACATATCTTGGGAACTTTGCATAACTTCTTGCAATAATTTTAGCAGCAGTCTTAGTGGTAATTGGCTCAAACATCCCTATTTTATACATTTTATATAAAGGAGTTCCATCAACCACTAAACATGGATAAATTTTAAGCATATCAGGTCTATACGGCTCTTCTTCAAATAACCCAACTAATCCTTCTTCATCAATTTCTAAATTTGAAGCAGGAAGTCCAAGCATCATGTGAGCATTCATTTTCAAACATAAGTCCTTTGCAACTTGAAAACATTTCTTTGTCTCTTCAAGAGTGTGACCTCTGTTAGTTTTTTTTAAACAATTTTCATTTAATGTCTGTACTCCAATTTCAAGTCTTGTACACCCATATCGAAGCATATCTTTACAATGACTCTCTAGCGCCCAATCGGGTTTAGTCTCAATAGTAAGTCCAATACTTCTAATAATTGCAGTCTCATTTTTTTCAATTTGTTTTTCAAGTGTGAGTGTGTCATTATGTAATTTTTGTTTAAGCATTTTTTCTTGCACTCTCATTTGTCTTTCTTGCGAATTAAAATGTTGCGTCATTTCAAAAAAATCATTAAATACATCATAGCGAATAATTCTCTTCCCATCTGGTGTGATTTGAAAAAATAATTCACCAAAATCATTAATCGCTTTATAGACATATTTTACAAAATCATCTCTATACTCTTTATCTAAACTTGGGAATGTTCCTCCCATAAAAATAAGTTCTAGCTTATCTGGGTCATGTCCATTTGCAATGTAGTGTTCAAGCCTATTGAAAATCTGCATGTATGGGTCGTACATATTTCTCTTAGCTCTCATAGCAGCAGGTTCATGTCCCGTATACGATTGAGGAGTGTCTCCAAAGGGGGAACCTGGACCTCCTGGACAATACATACATTTACCATGAGGACACGCATGAGGAATTGCAAATAAAGCAACAACTGTCACTCCACTTGCTTCTCTAATAGGTTTTGTATTGAATATTTTCACCAACTTATCTCTTTGTTGTTCATCTTTAGCGTATCCTAAAATTTGTGGGTTTTTTACAACTGAATTTACTTTATATTTTTTAGCAATTTTAGTTTTTAAAGTGTTAATTTTGGTAGGGTTTGGATCTTCAATTGAAATTATTTCATTAATTAAGTCAGTATAAAATGAATGTAACTCTTCGGGTGATTTTGATATCATAAGTTTATTAATAAAAATGTATTTATAAAATTCATTGTATTTGCAAATGTAGCATAAGCTTTTTAAATGAGTTGTAAGTTTACTATGTATCTACAAATGTAGAGATGGCTTTTTTGCCAAGGTCGCATAGCCTGGTATTGCGCGGGACTGCTAATCTCGTCCCTTAGGGGATCGTGGGTTCAAATCCCACCCTTGGCGCTCAATTTTTTAATTTAGATTTTCTACGTTACATTTCTAGGATTTGAACGAAGTTCCTTCGGTGCAAAAAATCTTTGATTTTTCCGCACAAATCCCACCCTTGGCGCTCAATTTTTTAATTTAGATTTTCTACGTTACATTTCTAGGATTTGAACGAAGTTCCTTCGGTGCAAAAAATCTTTGATTTTTCCGCACAAATCCCACCCTTGGCGCTCAATTTTCACTCCCTTCGTGGTAAGCAAAAATTTATTCTAAATGATAAATATTTAAAAAATATTAAAA
>JBLKOJ010000010.1:0-26538 GCA_047602745.1 Candidatus Woesearchaeota archaeon
TGAAAGTTTAAATGAGAGTTTAAGTGAAAGTTTAAATGACTCAGAAACAAAAAGTATAGTCAAAGGAGAATTGGTTTTTAAAGATATAGATATTAATTCCAAAAAACGAACATATGCTCTTTACATTCCAACTAATTATTCTTCTAGTTCTGAATTTCCTATTGTATTTTACTTTCACGGAGGCGGTGGAGATGCACTAAATGCAGATAAATCCACAAGATTTTCTCAAAAAGCAGAGGAAGAAAATTTCATAGTTGTATATCCACAGGGTACAAATCGTATGTTTGAAAATCGTTTACTTACGTGGAATACTCAGTTTTGCTGTGGGTATGCAATGAGAAATGATGTAGATGATATTACTTTTATCTCTGAGCTATGTAAGATGTTAAATGAAGAGTATAGCATTAACACTTCTCAAGTATTTGCAACTGGGTTTTCAAATGGAGGAATTTTAGCACATCATGTTGGTATTGAATTATCACACATTTTTACTTCTATAGCTCCAGTTGGCTCTCAAATTGGTGGTCAAGCAACACGAAATTCTCAATTTTACTTTCCCACAAGAGTACCCTCACATAATATATCTGTTCTCATTATTAATGGTGAATTAGATTCAAGAGTTCCTTTTTATGGAGGAGTACCTCAAGATGGAGATGATACTAATGTATATGAGTGGTCAAGTTCAAGTGAATCTTTATCATATTGGCTTGAAGTTAATAATTGTGATTCGAATCTTGCTAAAACTAAATATTTAAATTCAAATGTACGAGTTGAAAGTTATTGTGAAGAAATTACAGAAGTAGATGTGAGACTCATAAATGTTAAAAATGGAACTCATTCATGGCATGGAGAAGAGTATGAACCATTAGGAGGAACTCAAGTTAGTACTTCTTTTAACACAACTGACTATATTTGGAATTTTTTCATGAATAATAACTAGTAGAATAAACAATTTGTGAGAAGCCTGGAAGATTTTTGTAAATTCTAATTCTTCTTCTCTAATTCATATCGAATAAAATTTCCATCTTCATCTTTAAACCTCTTAATATCTTGAATAATTACTTCTTTAAACTCATTTTCAAGTAACTGGGGAATTATTTGCTTTAAATTTGGAAATATATTTTCAACTTCTTGAAGTTCTCTAAGTGAGTACCATTTCATTTTTCCTTCTTGATTTTCTAGTTCTAATTCTCCATTAAAATCATAACAAACGTATGTATATGCTATAATGTGTGCAAATACACTAGAGATAGCCGTTAAATCTTCATCATTATATTTTTCCTTATTAGGCGTTTGTTCTTTTACCTCATATGTTCGTACTTCATCGACATATCTAAGTTTTAATGAATTAGCTGTAAGTTTACTCTCTTCATATAATTCTCTAATGCCCGCATCATATGTGCTCTCACCAAATTGAACTTTTCCTCCTGGAATATTAATAATACCTAAATAGGGCTGTTTTTTTCGTATTTGAAGTAATACTTCTTTATTGCTATTAATACATAATACAAAACTACAAGTAAGAGGAATTGTTTGTTTTTCAAGCTTTTTATTATTTAATTCAGCAATATATTGATTTCCTCTTTGTGAAAGTTCATATTCTCCACTATCATTTTTATATAATAATTCATCTCGAACTAATTTTTTCAAATGATAATTAAATTTAGAAGAAGGATACTTTTTTTTATCCCACAAAGAATTATAGTTAAGAGAAGGATTATACATCAATTTTTCCAAAATTTCTTTTTCAATCTCCACCATATCTTAAACCAAGATTTACTCTTTTTTAAATATAATGTTAATTATTTATTAGAAGTAAATTCTATAAAGTAGAACTAGTATATCTTCTAAATAATCTTCCCCAGAAAGATTTTTTTGGTTCATATATCTCAAATAAATGAGAGTTTTTTTTCAAATGTTCTATATTAATCTCTTCAAATCTACCTAGCATAATATTTACAAAATCAGGAGTTTTATCAATAGGTGAATTCTTAAATGTAATCTCATATTTTGATAATTTTTGAGCATAAAATAAGTCAAAAAAACTCATACAAGCATTATACAAATTATTATTTAATTCCTGACCCTTTTTTTCTTCACCCTTTTTTACTCTTGAAAATGGACAAGCTCCTCCCCCAAATATATATTCATCATCAATTAATATTGGAATTTTTAATTTTAAACTTATAGTATTAAATAAATGTATATTTGTATCATCTATACCCAACACCGGTATATTATGTTTCATGGCATCAAAAGATGTATAAGGAAGTCGTATAAAAAAATTCTTAGAAATTCTAAAACCATGTTTTTCTAAGCCTTTTGAAATTAAAAATAATGTTAAATATAAAACCACAAAAGTATAAATTCCTTCTCTAATTGTAGATGAGCCTTTTACTTCACCTGTTGAACTTAATCTCATAACTGTTTTTTCAATTATTGTAGAATTATCTGGTTTCTTTATTCTAAGGTTAGAATCAATATTTTTATTATTGTCTAAATAATTAAAAATTTCATTTTTAAATACAGCTACTAAAAAATGAAAAGAATCATAATCTCTAAAAAATAAAGAATTTAAAAATTTACCTTTTTTACTGAATAAAAAAATTAAATGTTTAACAACCATTTGAGAATATTCTATATCATCAGAAGAATAGGTATTCTTATCCATATTTAAATAGATATTTCACCTATAAGCCATATTTAATGATTTGTATTTTTAATTTGAAAAATAATAAAAATTAAAATATTTTTACAAAAACATAATTATTTTAAAGATACTCTTCTACGTCATATATATGAATTCAAAAAATGATACATCTCCAATAAATTCTCAATCTTTAGAAGAACAATTACCTCATATAGTTGAGAAAAGAAGACGCAAACTCTCTTCTATACTTCAACCTAAAGAAATCCTCCTCTTTCACACAAGAGATAGTATGAGTAAAGGAGATGATGAATATTTTCATTCATGTGATTCTTGGTTTAGATATTATTTTCTAAACGCAGGGTCAACCCCTATGTTTGGAATAGTTCTTAGTGATTCTCAAAAACAAATCTCATCAATATTAGCAATTAAAGAACAAACTGAAATTCAAAAAAAGTTTTTAGGTGAAATCAATATTATTCAAATTCAAAAGCAATCAAATATTGAAATGATACTTGAAAGAGAGGAATGTATAGAAAAAATAATCTCTTTAGTTGTAGATGAGAATTATAAGTTAAGTATAGCACTTCCTAAAAATGTAAACTATAATAACTCATTTAAACAATTAATTCAAGAATTGAAGGAGAAGATTAAAAAGAGAATTGATAATTATCCTAAATCTAAGAGAATTATTTCAACACTATTTGAAAATAAAATTAATGAGTTAATTCAATTTAGAGAAATTAA
This sequence comes from Candidatus Woesearchaeota archaeon, assembly GCA_047602745.1. GTDB lineage: Archaea > Nanobdellota > Nanobdellia > Woesearchaeales > UBA583 > UBA583. The sequence goes on from JBLKOJ010000010.1 coordinate 3,395, forward strand.
AGATAAATTTGAAATTGAATGTATTAAAAAAGCAAATAGTATTGCACAAGAATCGTTTGAAGAGTTATTAAAAGATATTGATTCATATTCAACAGAACAAGAAGTATTTGCAAAACTCAGTTATGAAATATTTAAAAGAAATTCTACTCATTCATTTTATCCTATTGTAGCTAGTGGTAAAAATGCTCTTACTCTACATTATAATAAACATAATTCTCCCCTACTAAAAAAAGAGCTTCTTCTTCTGGACTTTGGATGTGAATATTTAGGATATAAAAGCGATATTTCAAGAACAATTCATCCTCAAAAAAAGTTTTCACAACTTCAAAAAGATATTTATAATTCAGTACTTAAAGTTCAACAATTTGCTATTTCAATTGTAAGAGAAGGATTATCATTTAAAGAATTTGAAAAAGAAGTGGCTCAAAAAATGGCTAAAGAATTAATAAAACTCAAAATTATTTCAAGAGAAGAATATTCTCAAAATCCTCAAATTATTCGTGAATATTTTCCACATCGATGTTCTCACCATTTAGGACTTGACACTCACGATGTTGGAAGTTATGAAGAGATGAAAGAGAATATGGTAATTACTATTGAACCCGGATTATACATTAAAGAATTAAAAATTGGAATTAGAATAGAAGATAATGTCCTTATTGCAAAAAACGGATGTATCAATTTATCAAATACTATTAAAAAAGAAGTAGAGGAGTTAGAAATATAGAAGTTAAAAATAAAAAAAAGAATGATTTATTATCTACCTTTGACTTCTTTCTTCTTCTTCAATTAATTCTCTCTCTTCTTCTCTTTGAGCTCTAGTTGTCGTAATAATTCTTAAAGCTACTGCATAAAATGGCCTTGTAATAAATACTCCAATAGTTACTCCTAAAATAATCATAAATGCAAATCCTTGTAAAATAGAAAGTCCTGCAAAAAATAACGGTCCAATAGCTGCAAGCGTGGTTACAAACGCTATTAAAATAATAGTCATTGCATGTTTAATTCTCTTAGAAGACATTTTATTTTTATTTTTCTTTTTCATATACTCATCAGTTATTATAATTTGGTCATCGACTCCTGTCCCTATAGCTGCTATCAATCCTCCTATAGCTGCTAAATCGATTGCTATTTGAAATAAAATTGAAGCTCCAAAAATTAATACTAATTCACTAAGTAGAGCAATACTAATTAGTAAAAAAATTACCGGATTTTTATATCTATATGAGATTGAAAGTGCAACAATTATTATAGCTAAAAACCCAACTAATAATGCGTTTCTTAAAAATTCTTCTGAGAGTTCTGCACTTTGAGTAAATGATTGAATAACTTCTAATTCACTAGGTAGCGGTTTTGTTAGTAAAATCGCTTTCATAATCTCTTGTTGGTGCATTGCTGATTTTCTAGCAAATTCTAAAGAATCTTGCGAGTCTCCACTAAGAGTAATTTGAGGAGCTAAAACTGGTTGATATTTAAATGTTGAAGCAACTCGCAGAGATTGTTGTTCGACTCCATCTAAAATGAATACTAATTCTTCACTTAAATATCCATTAACAATATCCAAAGTTGAAGCTTCTTGAAGCATATTATTTGCAGCTTGAGAGCTAATTCTCACTGTAAATGAAATTGAACATTGATATGGGGCAAAATCATTACAATTAATTTGAGTAAATTGAGAACCTTGTAATACTTCTCTTACATCTTCTCCTGTAAATACACTTTTATTTCCAAGTCTTGCTTCAAAGTTTCCCTGTCTTTCTATTAATTCAAATATAGCATCACGATTAGCACTTGGGCTCTCGATAAATAAAAATTGCTGTCCTGAGAATTGATCAGTTATAATTCCAACTGTAGCTCCGCTAGCTCCAAAAACATTTAATCTATTCTCTAGAATTTCTCTTAATTCTTCAAATTGTTCAGGAGTTAAGTCTTCTTTTGCTTCTAAAATTACTCTTGTCCCTCCACTTAAATCAATCCCTAAACGAATATTTGAACTAAATGCTTCTTGAATTGAAATTCCTAAAAAATCAACTACTGATAAATTATTTGGACCTGGGTCATATGTATATGTATATGATAACCCTTCTATGACTATAGTATTAGTTGAGTTTATATCTTGAGATTCTAATAACTCAAATGCTTGAGGAAGAGAAGTGATTTTAACTCCATTCACTTCATCAAGAGTTGGGAAATTTCGTTGTAAATTAACTCCATCTACTGAAAATCCTTGTCTAAATAGTTCTTGCTGATTTGATACACTTGAAACAATTACTGTGTCTTGAGAAAATAAATTTGTATTAATTGCAACAACACTTACAATTAACAATAAAACAAGAAGAATAGTTCTCCAATTCAAAAGAATATCTATAATATTTTGTTTGGTCTCAACTTTCATATAATATAGATTACTTGTATATTTTTTTAAATGTATGTATTATATCTTCTTTGCAAATACAAAAAATAAAATTATAACTCCAATTAATTCGTGAAATATTTAAAATATAGTTTGAAAATTATTGTGAAAAATATTATTTAAAGAATTTTGAAAGCTTAGGCCCTTTTTGGCCTTGATAATTATTACCAACATCTCCATATCCAATTTTAGGAAGAGTTGAATTTTTATAAATAATAATACTACAAATTGGTTGTGAATCAAAGATTACAATAACTTCTGACGCTCTTACTTCTAATACTCCCGTTGCCCCCTCATCTCCCCCAAATCCAGGGTCAAAAAATCCTGCATAGTGAGCTCTAAAATCTCCAATCATATATGAATATGGAAGCATCTCAACAGAGTGTGTAAGGGGAACTTTAATATGCTCTTTTGTATGGAATATATAAAATTTATCTTTTTCTATTACAATATATGGTTGATTATTAATCCCCCTTTGAGCTTTTAAAGGTTCAAAAAACTCAGAAATTTCATGAAAATGAATTTGAGTCAAATCAATTGGAGTTTGAGTATTTTTAGCAACATACCCGAAATGATTATCATTAATTTCAAGACTTAAAAATCGCATATCATCTTCAAAGCTAAATGTTGTTTGATTTTCATAATTAGTTTCTAATTGTGTCTTAAATTTATTTTTATTATTTTTTTTCTTGATAATATCATTAGTGTTAACATTATCTACAATACATTCTTTTAGAATTTGTAAATTTTCAAGCTCTAAGTTTTTAATTAAATCTACATTTTGAGAATTGTGGGGAATTTCTCTAAATAATCTAATTTGACTCATAGCTACTCCTTTTTGAACTATAATATTAAATGATTGAGGAGTTATCTCTAAAAATAATTTTCCTTGAGATAAGTGAGGTATTATATCATATACTCCATTAGTTGAACAAACAGCACGCACAAGTACATCAATTCTTCCAATAGAAGATTTAGGAGAACATTTTGCACAAATATTTGAAGGTAATTTCAATTCTAAATCTGTTTCCGCTAAATATGTATGACCTTTTAAAAATAATGTTTTTTCATTCAAGTCTAATTCTTGAAGAGCAATTTGTGTGGCTAACTCTTCCATTGAAATATTAGGTGCTAATGCTCTGTGAGGTAGTAAATATGCTTTAGAACTAAGTGTAATATCAATACTGCTTGGTTGGATATACTTTGAAATATCTAAATTATTAAGAGAATTAATAATATTTGAAGAAACACATTTTTCTAATTCATCATACGTCAACGTTTGTTTCATATTAATTATTATATTTAAAATGATTAATAAAATTTTGTATTAATTGGTAAAATTTTATAAAGAGGTAGTATTTAACATTAAATATGGAAAACTCAATTGTAGTGGTTGGAAGTGAGGAATTTACGTTTGGATTTGAAATTGCCGGATTAAAAGCATTTTTGCCTGAAGAATTCTCAAAAGTAATTTCTAAAGAAGAGGATAATGGGATTGTAATTTTAGACCAAAATGTGTATGACACTTTATCTCAAAGAGAAAAGCAACAAATAAATACAATGATTAAACCTCTTGTTGTTATTATATCTCAAGATGATACAAAAGGAAGCAATTTAAGAGAAATGATTATTAAAGCTCTAGGAGTAGATTTATTGAAGGAGAAGTAAAACATCTGTTATTTATTAAATTTTAAATACTCCTCCAATATATCTTTATGATCAAATGCGAGTTTCATCGATTCTACTTCTTTTAAACATACAACTTTGATATTTTTTGCATCATCATGTGCTTGTAAGTCTCCTTGTGCTTGTATGATATACACCATTGTAGCAGTGTGACTTCTAGGATCTCTTTGAGGACTTGAAAATAACTTAAATTGTTCGTAAGAAATTACATCTAAGTTAGTTTCTTCTTTTACTTCTCTTACAACTGCTTCATCAGCACTCTCTTTATTTTTATCAACAAATCCTCCTGGCAAAGCCCATCCAAAAGGTTCATTTTTACGCTCAATTAATATAATTCCATTATTAAACTCAATAATTGCATCAACTGCAAGAAGAGGAGTTTGAGGAGATTGTGATGATGAATTTAATGGATTCGTTTTGATAATATAATTCAATTTGATTTGTTTTTATCTTCTTCTATTTCTTCAGATTCTAATTCTTCTCCTTCGCTTACTTATCTTTCCTCTTTTTTATCTTCATTATTCTGTGAATCCTCTAAATCTTCTTTAGATTTGTTCTTCATCTCCAAAATATTTTGAGCTTCTTCAACACTAATTTGCAACTCTTCTGCTAAATCTTCTACACTTTGAAAAAATGTAGTAATATTTGAGTCAGCTGTTTTTCTAAAGTCTTCATCTTCTTCAAGTTGAAAATAATCGTAAAATTTTTTAGTAACTCTGTAAAATTTACCAATTCCTACCTTTTGATAAGATAAGAACTTATTTCTATATAAATATGCAATTTCACTTTGAACATTTTTACCAATTATCTCAGCAAGTCTTGTTTTACTCACTGGCTGTTCATACGCAATTACAGAGAGTACTTTTAAGTAATGGATAGGAATTTCCAAATTTGCTACTAAATCACTAGCTAAAGTATCAAATTCTTCTCTAATTTTCATCTTAAATCTTCCTAATTCCTCCACTACAACAAATGAAAATCCTTCTTCAAATTTTTTTTGAACTCCTTTTAATGCCTCTTTAATTTTTAATTCACTCTCTTCATGAAGAGTTGTTTGAAGTTCTTTAATTGATAAAAAATCTCCATAAGAAAATAGTAAAGCCTCAATTTGAGCTTGTAGTTGTATTTGTTCCATACATATTTTCATAAGTTTAATAATTTAAAAATTTGTCACTCTTTAACATAAATACTGAGTAACATTGTAGAACAAATAATAAATTATAATTTATTATTATTGTTGCTCTTATTTTATCTCTATTTCTTATTACTCTTAATCTCTTCAAATACAGAAGTATTAATTGTCAAAGATTTATCTTTTTCATTAATATTTGTAATTAATTTTTTAAGAATGGAATTGGTCTTAATTTTCTGTTTTAATCCACTAAATCCTTCTTTTATAATTATTTCATTTACTTTAATTTGTAATTCTTGCAAGTCTTGATAATGTTCATAAAAATTGCTAGCTTGAAGTTCATATTTATCACTCTCTTTTTGAATTTTCTTAAGATTTTTTTCTTGTTCTTCCAATCTTTTTTTAAGCTTTTTTAATTTTATAGGTTCTTTTTCTTGATTGTCAATTTTGGGTAAAAAATCCTCACCATATAACTCTACTATTTTTGAAGAGTATAACTCATTTTCACAAACTTCTACTTCAAAATTATCTTTTATATCTGATGTATTTTCTTCAAATATTTTTGAATTTAGAGGATTAAATGGAAGAAAAAGTCCATTATCTTTCTCAACATCTTTTGAAGAATAAACCATTGTTGTTTGATTCTTATAATTTACAAGAGAAGATACTTCTAGACATAAAGATTCAATAAGTGTATTGTCTAGAGTTTGCAATTTTTGAGAAGATTCTATATTAAAAAATATTTCTAAATATTTAATATATGATTTTCCTATCCCTAAATGTTTAAGAGCATTTTGTAAATTCTCACTTAAATTAAGTTTTTTTGGAGTTATACAGAGTGTATTATTTGATGCATTAGAGGAAATAATAGGAAGATTGTATTGAAGTGTGTTTTCTACTATATCAGTTGAAATTTGTTTAAGTTTTCTAAAAATTGTATTTGAGCTATCAGTGAGTATTATTTGCCCACCCATAAATAGTTCTATGTGAAGATAGAGTATTTCATATTTTTTTTCAAAATTATTATTTTCTTCCTTTCCTTTAATTTTGTTAATATCTTCTTCAAAAACTCGTACTTGAAACTCAAGCGTTAAAATTCTCTCTTTTTCATATGAAATTGATTGAACAAATGTTGCATTTTTTAATCTTTTACGTAAATATTGTATAAATATATTTTTAGAATTATGTTGATATTTTTCTGAATTAATGAGAATTACTCCTTTAGATAAAAAAGAAGAAATAAACGTATTTTTAAGACCACTTTTGTAGAGTTTAATATGTAATTCTTCGTGATTTCCATATATGTTTTCAATTTTAGAATGTTGAAGAAGAGAATTAATCTCTGAGCTGATATAGTGAATATCTATCCAAGATAATGAAACCATATTATTTTGAAGAAAGATTTCTTTTTTAAATTAATCTTTTTTATTTAACTTTATTGATATAAGTTATTAATTTTTCAAGTAAGTATATCAATAAACAACTACTTTTACACTCTCTATTTTTCTAGAACTTGTGAATTTTTTATATAACTCTTGTAAGTTCTTACTATCTCCTCTAAATAATAATACTTCCATACATAAATGATTTGATAACTCATGATGCAAATGTGTTTTCACACAATCGTGAGGAGCAGTATGCTTAATTTTTGAAAATTCATCATTATACTCCTCTTTATGTGTTACAATTAATGTTCCTTCAACTATTCCACTTAGAGCATGCAAAGAATTATATTCCTCAATTAAATTTCTAAGACCTGCTCTTACTATTTCTGAGCGTCCTGAAAAATTCATCTCCTTTTGAATTACATTCATTTGTTCAATCATTTCTTTATTGAGTGATATTGAAATTATTTCAGCCATATATTACAAAGTTATTAACTTTTTATATGTTTTTGTTAAAACTTAACAAATTTTATACTAAATTGAATTTTAAAATTCTTACTTGTGGTAATATTGACTTATGAATAATAACTAAGTATTATATTAGAAAAATACATAAAACCAAATATGTTTCAATATGCAAAAATTACTCAGCATATTTCAGTCTTAAGAAATTTACGTGAAGAAGAGAGAATATACGATATTTATATTAAAAGTCCAAAAGGTTCAACATATAATACATACATCGTTGAAGATGAGGATAATTGTGTTTTAGTAGACCCTGGAAAGTACATGTATACACAAGAATTAGTTGAGGAATTAGGTAAATATATAGAACTTGAAAAACTCTCACATGTTCTCATTACACAAAGTCAACCAAGTCATAGTGGAGCACTTGCATTTTTACTAGAGCGATTTCCTAACATAATTGTAATTGGAACTCCTGGTGCTATTACATTTCTAAAGCATATTACAAATACATTGTTTAAAAGTTATGAAGCAAGAGCTAATGAAGTATTTAATTTTGGTTCTTTAAATATTAAATTTATTCCCGCTCCTAATTTACCATGGCCTGATGCGATGAGTGTACTTGTAGAGCAAGAAAATGTACTGCTTAGCGGAGGAGTATTTTCAGCACACTACTGTTCTCAAAAAGTATTTTTAGATGAATTAGATGAAAATGTTAATGAAATAGAGAAGTATAAACATGCTCTGTATCAACAATATTTCTGGATTTTCCATCCTCATAATAATTTTGTGCATAAAGCAATTTTAAAACTCAAAGATTTGCAAGACTCTATTTCAATTATTGCTCCTTCTTTTGGTCCCATTCTAAGAAAAGAGCCACAATTATTAATTCAAGATTATCTAACGTGGTCTCAAGAGGAAGAAGTTGATCCTAAAAAAGTAACGTTAGTATATGTATCAGCTCATGGGTATACTGAATTTATGGCAACTCGAATTGCAAATCATCTAAAAGATTCAGGTTTTACTCCAAAGCTTATAGACTTAAATGAAGTAGATACAGATACTGCAATTCATGAAATTAATACTTCAAAAGCATTTTTAATAGGTTCACCTACTATAGCGTGTGACGCAGTACCTCCTATTTGGGATGTGCTTGTTAGATTATTAGTGTACAAGTGCGAGCACAAATTTTGTACAGTATTTGGAAGTTTTGGATGGAGTGGAGAAGCAGTTAAACATATTGAATAGAGACTCATGCAACTCAAAGCAGATGTATTTAAACCAGGTCTTAAAATTAGACTTAGTCCTCATAGTGAGCAAAAAGAGAATGAAATCGATAATTTTGCACAAGGTTTTATTCAAAAATTATTAAGTAAAGAACACCAAGTGCCAACGTTTACAACTACAAAAAAAACAGGATATTGGCAATGTACAATTTGTGGAGAAACTACTGAGTCTGAAGATAAAAACGATCCTTGCCCATATTGTAGATCTCCTGGAGTTCATAGTGTGGCATATGAACCTTCGCAAATTACGTTTAAAAGCGATGAAGAATTATCAGTTATTATCATTGGTTCTGGAGTGGGAGCGGTCAATGCAGTAGAAGCAATACGAGCTCGAAATTCTAAATGTTCAGTTGAGGTTATTTCAAAAGAAGATACGCTTCCTTATTATCGAATTTTACTCTCTAAAAGAATGCATTGTGAAAATGCATTTACTCACATAAAAGAGCAAGAATGGTATGATGAAAATAATATTAAATTAACGTTAAATGCAACAGTTAAACGCATTAATACTGAGTTAAATCAAATTGAACTAGAAAATGGTAGTCTTAGAAGTTACGATAAACTTATTATTGCAACAGGTGCTTCAAGTAGAAAAGTATCAATTCATGGAGATGATAAACGAGGAGTATTTGATTTACGCTCACAAGATGATTTTGATACAATAAGAAGTTATGCTACTCAAGATTTTGTTGAAAGAGTAACTATTGTTGGAGGGGGAATATTAGGACTTGAAGCCGCTCAATCACTCTCAACATTAGGTAAAAAAGTGACAATCATTGAGAGTGCTCCAAGGATAATGTTTAAACAATTAGATGAAGATGCTTCTACTATTTTACAGCATCATCTTGAAAATCAAGGACTTAAAGTATATACTAATGAGATTGTAGAAGAAATTTATGGAACAGGTCATGACTTAAATACTACTTGTGGAATTAAGCTTCTTCATTCAGGAAAAACTATTGAGACTCAAATGGTACTTAGAATGACGGGTATAACTCTTAATACTCAAATTGTAAGAGATACCTCAATTCATACAGATAAAGGAATTTTAGTAAATGATGCTATGCAAACAAATATTGAAAATATCTATGCAATAGGAGATGTTGCTCAATGGAATCAAAAATTAGGAGGAGTTTGGTGTGTTGCAAAAGAGCAAGGAAGAGTTGCAGGATCACAAGCGGTTGGAGATATTTCTCAAATATACAAAGATATTCCACTTGCATATAATTATTCAGGGTTTAATTATGAATTATTCTCGATTGGAGATATTGGAGAAAAACAAGATATGCATTATCAAATACTTGAACTTGCAGATCAAGAACGAGAAGTATATCGAAGATTATATTTTTACAAAAAACAATTTGTTGGCGGAATCTTGTTAGGGGATACATCAAGAGCACCATTTTTAAGACAAGCAATTGTAAAAGGAGCAACAATTCAAGATTTTTTGGAGCAACATTATTTAGATGAATAAATAGTATTGTTACTTCTTAATTATTAATTTATATTAGTATTCTAGACAATTGTTATTAACTTTTTACTTATTTATTAATAACTTTTATAAAACTCCTCTTACTCTATCATCTTATGACACAAAATGCTGTTGAAAAAAAATTACCTGTTACTGTGCTTTCAGGATTTTTAGGTTCTGGTAAGACTACACTATTACACAATATTTTAAAAAATAGAGAAGGTATGAAAGTTGCAATTATTGTAAATGATATGTCTGAGATTAATATTGATGCTCTTCAAGTTGAAAATTCAGATGTTCAATTATCACGAACAGAAGAAAAAATGGTTGAAATGTCTAATGGGTGTATTTGCTGCACTCTTAGAGAAGATTTACTTGTTGAAATTAAAAAACTTAGCTTAGAGAAAAGATTTGATTATCTAGTAATTGAAAGCTCAGGCATTTCTGAACCTCTTCCTGTTGCTGAAACGTTTACATTTGAAGATGATGAAGGAGACTCTTTGAGTGATTTTGCTGTGCTTGATACAATGGTCACTGTTGTTGATGGATATAATTTTTTTAATGATTTCAATTCAAAAGAATTCTTAAAAGATAGAGGGCAAGAATTAGGTGAAGAAGATGAGAGAACGATTACAAATTTACTCATTGACCAAATTGAGTTTGCAAATGTAGTTGTTCTTAATAAAATTGATAAGTTGAAAGAAGACGAGGTTGAAAAGATTAAGGCAATAATTTCTAGATTGAATGTAGATGCGAAAGTTATTGAAACTCAATATTCAAAAGTTGATTTAAAAGAAATTGTTAATACAGGAATGTTTGATATGCAAAAAGCAGCTGAGGCTCCTGGATGGTTAAAAGAACTCAGAGGAGACCATACTCCTGAAACAGAAGAGTATGGAATTTCATCATTTGTGTACAGAAAGCGAAGACCATTTCATCCAAAACGGTTTAAAGATGTATTAAAATCTCCCGTACTTCATGGAGTAATTCGTTCAAAAGGATATTTCTGGCTTGCAACAAGAAATGAATTTGCTCTAATGTTTAATATTGCAGGTAAAATCTTAGAGTACACAATTGCAGGATATTGGTATGGGACATTGAGTAAAGAAGAGATTCAGGAAAATGAAGAAATGTGGGAGCAACTTCAAGATATTTGGGTTGAACCGTATGGGGACAGAAGACAAGAATTAGTGTTTATTGGAAATAATTATGATAAAAATTTACTTGTTCAAGTTCTTGATGATGCTCTTCTCACAAATGAGGAGATGAGTGTAGGAGTTGAAGGTTGGAAAAACTTTGAAGACCCGTTTCCTAAATTTGAAGTTCCACAAATGGATGATGAAGAACAAGAGAATTAAGTATAAAAATAGTATTATGGTGAATTGTAAATGAATAATAATTATGAAGATAGAATTGCGTATAGAAAAGGAAATGTTATAGGTCTTAATTTTGTACCTCCAAGATATGAAATAACAGATAATCAAAAAAGAAGTGAGGGATGTGAAAGAGAAGAACCTTGTGAGGTTTATTCACTTGATAAATTTAGAGTTGAGAGAGCTTCAAATAATATTTATGTCAAAGGTTTATCTCTTGAGGATGCATTAAAAAAAAAATCAATTGAACAAAAAAGAAGTAGAAAGGGTAAAAAAGCAAATAAATTAGTTAAAGGTTTATTTGGTAAGTCCTCAATTTCTTCAAGTTCAACTTCTTCATCAAATATTGTTAATTTATCACAAAGAGGAGATAAAGTTCAAAGAGAATATTCTCTATTAAAAGAACTAAATAAAGCAAGAGAATTAGGAATGTTTCAAGGTTTGCTACATAAAAGAGATGTTGTAGATTATCTCACAAGACAGTTACCTAGACATTATGGATTTGACTTAAAACCATTATCTCACCTGCAACATAAAGAATTGACTGCTTTAGGATTAAGTTTGGAGTATTATAAGTCTAGCTCATTAGAGAGTAGAATTGATGGAGGAATGAATTAAAATGAGGGTTGCATTTGTAGGAAAAGGAGGAAGTGGAAAAAGTACTATTACTTCCATATTTTCAAGATATTTAATGGACAACTCAATTCCTCAAATTATAATTGATGCTGATATCAATATGCATTTAAATTTATTACTTCAAGTTCATCACGATAAATCAAAATCTATCTCTCTTGATGCTAATGTTTCTCAAGTAAGAGAATTTTTAAGAGGTTGTAATAAACATATTGGGTCTTCAAATCTGTATGTGAAAACTACTCCTCCTGGAATTGGGTCAAATTTTTTGATTAATAAATCTCAAAATTATATCTTAAAAGAGTTTTCAACTCAAATAAATTCTAATACATATTTTTTAGAAGTTGGAACATATGAAAGTGAAGGAATTGGAACTAGTTGTTATCATGGTAACTTATCAGTATTAGAAAATGTACTCACACACTCGTTAGATGATGAAGAATCATTTGTAGTAGTTGATATGGTTGCTGGAACAGATGCATTTTCAAACTCTTTACATCTGCTCTTTGATGCTATTGTGTTTGTACTTGAACCAACTCCTGAAAGTATTAGTGTGTATAAAAAATATGTAGAACTTTCAAAATCAGCAGGAGTTGAACAAAATTTGTATTGTTTACTTAATAAAGCTGAAGATGAAGATGATACTAAATTTGTGAAAAGTCAAGGAATTGATATTAATTGGATTCTCCCATATTCTAAACAACTTAGAAAATATTCTCAGTATATTATATCTGAATTTAATGATGATGAAAATAGTGAAAATACAAGAATTCAATTACCTCAAAAAGTAACTGAAGTAGCAGATGAGATATTTGAAGATATTAAAGGAACATTAAAAGATAGAGATGAGATTTTAAAACAAATTCACGAACTTCATTTAAAATATATAGCTCAAGATTATATTGTAAAAACGATGGGTGATTTAAGTGATCAAATTGACACTAAATTCTCATTTAAAAAATTAAACTAAAAGATGGGAAGTAAAACACATATCATTGAACCTAAAACTCACTCTTTAATATTAGAATTTATAGAACACCTAAAAAATAATTATGAAAATTTAAGCGATGAATTTAGAGTTGATAAGCAACCAACTCATATAGTATTTCCACAAATTTTAGAAGAGAATGTTAAATTTATTAATTGTTGCGCCCAAAGTTCAGTATTAAAGCAATATTTAGCACTAAAATCAACATTTTCTACATCTTTAATTGAAGCTGCTAAAATAGGTAGTGCTGGAGCAGAAGTTTCAACATTAAATGAACTTGAACTTGTAAGTTCACTCGAATTTGAAGATATCATAGCAGGAGGTCCTAAATCAACACAATATTTAGAAAAAGCAGTTGAAAAAAATGTTATAATTAGTATTGATAGTATTGATGAACTTGAAAGAATCATTAAAATTGTAAAACTAAATAGAGAAATAAATCAACAGCAATCGTTGAACAAGAAAGTTAACGTTATAATAAGGATGAGTGACCCATTATGTGAGAATAGAATCATTTCAATGAAAGTCTCTCGATTTGGAATTAGTAGAAATCAAATACAAAAATGTTATTCAATAATTGAGAAAAATCAAGATTATATTGAACTTAGAGGTTTTCATTTTCATGCAGATGGGTATGATGCAGATATGAAAAAAGGTTTTTGTAAATATTTTTTAGACCAAAGTATTGAACTACAAGGACGTGGTATTACAAGTATTGATATGATTAACATAGGAGGAGGATTTAGAGAATCTACGTTAAAAAATCCGCAAGAGTGGTTATATTTAATTCAAGATATTGAAAAAACTCTTTTAGGTAAAAAAGATTTGAAAATTTGGGGAGATTATACGTTTGGAATTTCGTTTAATGCTCATAATACTCTTCAAGGAAGAAGTTATGCTGAGAGTTTTGGAGTAAAATCATCTATTGAATCAGATTTGAAAACACTTCTTCATACTCCAATAGTTGATAATACGTATACCCTTGAACAAATAGCACAAGAATTGGGAATTTCAATTATTATAGAACCAGGATTTATGCTCTCAAATAATGCAGGAATTTCAATATTTAGTGTTATTGGAATAAAACAAACTTCTTGTAAATCTGATTTAATACTTGTAAATGGACATATGTTTAATTTATCCCTTAATATGATTGAACACTTAACGGACCCAATTCTTATATCAAATAATGACATAAAAAATAAGATAGAAAATGAGGTTGATAATGATTCTGAATTTGAAGGGTACATTGTTGGAACGTTGTGTAGAGAGGACGATTTTTTAATGAAAAGAAAAATTAAATTCTCAAAAAAACCTCAAGAAGGAGATATATTAATTTTTGTAAACACAGGCTCATATGCAATGTCTTATGAAAATTGTTCACCTCAGAGATTTGAATTACCTCAATATATTAATATTATACGAGATACAAATTCTCAAAATTGGCAAATCAAAAAGGAAAATAATAATTAAGAATAAATGAAAAATAAATAAATTAAAATGATACTTACAAATATAGCAGATTTAATTGGAAATACTCCTCTTTTTGAAATTGATAAAGAAATTCATGGTTTAAAGAATGTGAAACTCTACGCAAAATTAGAATTATTTAATCCGTATGGCTCACTTAAAGATAGAGTTGCAAAGAATATTTTGGAACTTGATAAAGCACAAGGAAAAGTAGTGGTAGAGTCTTCAAGTGGAAATACTGCAAAAGCCTTAGCTGCTCTTTGTAGTGTGAATAATTTACAATTTCAAACAGTTACAAACAGAGTAAAGCAAAGAGAAGTAAGACAAATTCTTCAAGCAATGGGAACAGTAATTGAAGAGTTACCTGGATTTTCGGAGTGTCCTGATCCAAATGATCCAAATGATCCTCTTCAAGTAATTGAAAAAAAAATACAATCTAAGCCCGATAGATACTTTCATACAAATCAATATTTTAATGAGTTAAACATTAAAGCTCATAACCAATCAGGCTTGGAGATAGTTCAAGATTTAGAAAAAGTAGATTACTTTTTTGGATTTTTAGGAACGTGTGGTTCAACAAGAGGTATTGGAGAAGTCCTTAAAGAAAAAAGAGGTTCACAAATTATAGGTGTTGTGACACAAGAAGGAGAATTTGTTCCAGGTGGAAGAACTGAAAATGAGTTGTATGAGACCGGATTTTATGACCCTTCATTTTATAAATCAGTTGTAAAGGGTTCAATTCAAGAAGCAATTGATGGAATGCTTGTTCTTAATAGAAAGTGCGGAATTCCCTGTGGACCAACTGCAGGACTTTCATATATTGCTGTTCTAAAATATTTAAGTGAGATGAAATTTAAAAAGGAAGAAGAGATTTCAGCAGTATTTATTGTGTGTGATAGAATAGAAGCGTATATGTCTTATTTGGAAAAACACAGACCCTCAATATTTTCAAATACTCTTGAAATTACTCAAAATAACTCAATTGAGTCTCAAGTAACTCATGAAGATGTTATGCAAGCTAGTGAAATTGAATATGAAGAAATTGACTTTGATAATTCAATGATTATTGATATTAGATCTAATTTTTCTTTTAATATAGGAACACTTGAAAACGCTATAAATATTCCTCCTCACATGTTTGATGAGTTCATACTTCAAAAAAATGCTCTTCCAAAGGATAAAGATATTATATTAGTCTGTCCTATTGGAAATATTTCTAAAAAGTATGTTGCATATTTAGAGCTTAATGGATACAATGCCTACTCTTTAAAAGGTGGGTTTATAGAGTATAAAAAGAAACATTTAAAATAACAAAAGTACTACAATAGTTACATATATATTAAAATGTCGTTTGAGATAGTTGAAATTGATGCTCTTCTTCCACATGAAGAAGTAGATTTTGAGAATTATGAAGTTGTGAGTGCAGGAATTGCTGAGAATAATATAATTGAAAAAGCAATTATTGTTGATAAGAAATCAAATGTAATTTTAGATGGTCATCATAGATATAGTATACTTCTTGATTTAGGTTGTAAATTTATTCCTGTTGTCCATGTAAAGTATGTTCAAGAAGATTCATTTAAGTTAGATTTTTATCCTAATAAAAAACATTTACGATGTTCAAAAGAGGAAATATTAAAAAAAGCAGTAAGTGGAAAATTATTTCCCTATAAAACTACAAAACATACTCATAATTTAGATCTTACATGTAATGTAGATCTAGATAGATTATTCTAATTAGAATAGTTATTTATATATTATTTTATTTTTATAAGTTAATTACAATAAATTATTAATTTTTTCATATTTTTACTTTAAGTGTTATTAACAACAAGTTTAAAAGATAATAATTATTTTTTCAAGTATGAACTTACAAAAGTTAGTTACATTTATTTCAATCCTCCTCTTATCTGTGGTGATAATTGGGTGTTCTTCTCCTACTTCTTCAAGTGAGAGTACAGAAGGTGAAATTACAATTGCAACTTCATTTTATGCAACACATGAAATTGTAGAAGCAATTGTTCAAGATAGAGCATCAACTCAGTTGATGATTCCAAGAGGAAGAGACCCTCATTCTTACGAACCAACTCCTAGACTATTACAAGAACTCTCAAGAGCAGATGTCTTTGTTACAATGGGAGGAATGTTTGAGAGTGTTGAACAAGCATTGTTAAATGTTAATTCAAATTTGATTGTAATTGATTCAACTCATAATATCAATATGATTGAAGGGCATTCACATGACCATGATGACCATTCTCACAACGGGCACATTCATGATAGTCATAATTATGATGATGAGCACAGTCACAATGATGAACATCACAATGAACACGAACATAATCAAAATTCACATTCATACGAAAATCATCAAGTTGAAAAGATTAAAGTAGAATATCATGAAAGTAAATTTGAAATTGAATATCGTTTAGACTTACTGTTACCAACTCCTTGTTACTCAATTAGGCATGAAGTAAGGTATGAAGGGAATAAAGTTATTTTAAATGTGTTTTTTGTTGAACCTGAGCAAAATACTGTATGTATTCAAGTAATTGAAGAAGTTCATTACGAAGGTGAAATTACTATTGATGAAGAATTTAGAAGTGAAGCAGATGAATTTATCATTAATCTAAATAGTGAGAGAATCTTCAAAGCACATTTACACGAATTAAAAGATTCACAATCTCACGACCACCACGATGAACATCATGATGAACACTCTCACAATGATTCACACGACCACTCCCACGGACATAGTCATGACCATGGAGAATTTGACCCACACGTATGGCTTTCAATTAATAATATGATTTCAATGACTCAAAGAATTGTTGATAAATTAGTAGAAGCATATTCTGAATTTGAAGAAGAATTTAGAGCAAATGCACAAGAATATATTTCAACACTTGAAGAGTTACAAAATGAGTTTATTTCAACACTTTCAATGTGTGAAAATGATATTATTATTGTAAATCATAAAGCATTTGGATATTTAGGATACGAGTTTGGATTTGAGCAAGTATCAGTAGCTGGATTTAGCCCTGAGAGTGAACCTAGTGTTCAAACAGTTCAACGAGTAATTGATACAGCAAGAGAGAATAATTTAAGATTTGTATTTTCAGAAGGTCAATTTGATAGTCAAATGGCTCAAACAATTGCACAAGATTTAGAGGGAGAAGTATTAGAATTAAATCCTCTTCTTCAAGAGCGTCACGCAAATTATATTGAGTTAATGCAAGAAAATTTAGAACAACTCTCAATTGGCCTTGAATGCAATTAAACATTTAAAAATTACTTTTATTATTTAATTATATTTAATTTTCAAAAATTATCTCTAAGTTTAAAAATACATATATATTAGTATAGTTAATAACTACAAATTTTAATGACTTAAAATGATTTCAAAACTCTTTAAAAAAAATTCTAAACCTCCAAAATTATCAAGTTCTTTTACACCAACTCCTATAATTGAAGTGAAAACTTTGAGTTTTAAACATGATTCCCTACATGTACTAAAAGATGTATCATTTACGATTAATAGAGGAGATTTTGTAGCAATCATGGGCCCAAATGGAGCTGGAAAGAGTACCTTAATTAAAATATTAGTGAAACTTTTAGAATTTAAAAATTTTAAAAAACACATCTCAATTTCAGGTAAAATTGCATATATTCCTCAAAAATTTAATCAAGATTCTCAATTTCCAACAACAGTAAAAGAGTTACTTGCTCTTGAATGTTGTAAATGTGACCATAGAAATAAAGTTGTACAATCATTAAGACTTGAGGGGCTTGAACATAAACAATTTAAACATCTATCAGGAGGTCAACAACAACGAGTATTTGTTGCTCTTGCTTTATTAAATAATCCTGAGATTTTAATATTAGATGAACCAACAGTAGGAGTTGATTCAAATACACAAGAAGAGTTCTATAAACTTCTTCACGAATTAAATACTCACAATAATTTAACTATTTTGTTAATAACTCATGATACAAGTATGGTTTCAAATTATGTTACAAGAATTTTATGTATTGGTAATAAAACAATAATTGAAGAACCTATTAAAGCATCTCTTGAAGAGAATAAAATTCACTCAGTAATTGATAAAATATATCCTAAATCATTTCAAAAAGTAAAACATGACCATTCCTGTAGCCATGGACATTCTCACAAACACCATCATCATCATTAAAATTATAATAAAAACACATACAATTTAGATATAAAATGTTAGAACTATTATCATACGAATTTATGCAGCGAGCATTACTGGGAGGACTTTTAATTGCAATTAGTTCATCAATTATTGGAGTATTTTTAGTACTTAGAAGACTCTCGTTGCTTGGAGACTCTTTAGCTCACGCATCATTTGGAGGAATTGCAATAGGAATTGTTCTTGGAATTAATCCATTTATTACGGCTCTTGGATTAGTAGGAGCATTATCTTTGGGATTAGATAAACTCATTCACAAAGTTAAATTATATGGTGAAAGTGCTATTGCATTAATTTTATCATTTGGAATGGCTACTGCGCTACTTTTAATTAGTATTGTTGACAGGTTAGATTCTACATTATTTTCATATTTATTTGGTTCTCTACTTACTATCTCATGGCTTGATGTATATGTAATGGTTGCAGTATTAGTAATAATTTGTGTCTTTTTATACTTTTTTTATCCATTATTGATATATTCTACATTTAATAGAGAAGTAGCTATTGTAAAAACAAAACAAACATACATTGTGGAAAAATTATTTTTAATTTTAGCAGCTCTTACAGTTGTAATTTCAATTCGAGCAGTTGGAATATTATTAATTTCAGCATTACTTGTTATTCCAAGTTTAATTGGTTTGCGACTAGGATTCTCTTTAAAATCAACTCTTATTCTATCAACTTTGAGTTCAATTATAGGAATTTATGGAGGAATTTTCTTATCATATTATTTTGATTTACCAATTGGAGGAACTATTGTTATGATATTAATTTTCTTATTTATTATAAGTTTAGGTTTAAGTAGTTTAAAAAATATATTATCTAGTAATAAAAAGAGTAAAACTAACGTTAGTTGAAAATTGTTAAATATAAATTTAAACTGTTTTAATAACTAATTTTTTCTCTTTTTTCCAAACTATAAGTCCTCTTACCAATAATACAAAACTCACCATATTTGCAAGTATAAACCCATACTGTTGTGCAATTATTGCAGTTGCTGAAGCAAATAACACTGAACTTGCTGTGAGTAAAAATCCAAATTCATTTTTTTTAGTAAGTAATATTGTTCCACTTACACCTAAAAATAAAACTAGCATAATCTAGCCCATAATATCTTGAAAATCCTTCTAAGAGTTGATTAATTATAAATTCAATCATATCTAATTAGAAATATCTTCACTTATAAATATATTTATAAATTTTTATTGATATCTAATTTTAAATGAGAGGAGCACCACATTTAGAACTTAGAGAGTATATTAGGAATCCTGATTTTGATATTAGACAATTATTTGAAGAATTTGGATTTTCCAGTTTTACTTTTTCAACTCATCCTAATTTTAAAGAACGATTCAAAGAGTTATTTGAAGAAATTGATAGTTTCGGATTAGGAGGTGCTATATTAGGAACTTCAAAAAATTTCTCATATATATGCTCTTATAGAGAAGCTGAATTTGAAAAACCTTTTTTAACTGAATTTTATACTCCACAAGGGAGAAGATACAGACAAAAAGGATTTAATAGTTGTAGTTCTGTTGATACACTATGTACAAGACTTTTAGAACAAGCAGATGATAAACTTGCAATTAGAAGAATTGATTTTCAAAAAGCTCCTCTTTTAATGTTAGAAAGTCCTCATGTTGTTGATGAATTTAGTAGGAATATTGATTTTCTAGCAGGATTTAGAGCAGTATACGATAACAAAGGTAGAGTTAAAGTTAATGGTTTAGTTCCTAGAATTACAATAGAAGAGGAGTATTTCAATTAGTTTAATTTTTTCAAAACAAATATCTATATAATAATATTATCATTAATTACTATTTTTTTTGTCTTTAAATTGTTTAGAAACTAGTCTTCTGAGCTGAATCAAACCTCATATTATAAGAGATAAAAATCCAATCCAAGCAAATATTATAAAACTCTGATTAGGAACGTTTATTGTTATTTCAGAATAATCTGGATTTGCGACTATACAATAATTAGCACAATCTGCGATAAGGAAAATAGGTGCATAAATAAAATGAAAATAATTTACTAAATTTTCACACGTAATTGCATTAATGCACACGTGACTAACATCTTCTCTCATAAATGAAAATATTAAAATTGAAATAATTATTGAAACAATTCCAACTAGAAGTAAATAATTAATTTTTTTCATAATTTGAAAATCAATTAATTTTATTTAAATATTTGTAATTTTATTTAAATATCCATTCCAAAAGATTTTATTCTTCTCTTAATATCATCAATAATTCTTTGTTGTTCCTTGGCTTTGTTTTTCTTTGCAATATCAATTATTTTAATAGTATTATAAAATGTATCATCAGTCGATATAAAAATTTGATTTTTGTATTGAACTGTAAACATTCTAATTCCTTTAATTTTTATTTCTCTACATTCAACATTACTTATTAAAAATACAAAATCTCCTAATTGAGAGTTTTCTTCTAATTTTTTAAAATAACTAATAATTTGTTTTTTATCAGATTTAAATTTTGTATTAATAAGAACTTTAATTTTTTCATCAACTAATACTTGTTTCATAGTTCATCAATTGGTACATATTTAGAAGAGGATTTTAAAGATTGAACAAATAATTCAGCTACCTCTTTTTCATCAACTATTGAAGCAAGTTTTCTAATCATCTCTGAGTAAGATACATCTCTTGGAGTAATTGAATCTAGCATTTTTTTAGTTTCTCTATCAATTCTAATAGTGGTATAATTATTAGCAGCTTGTGACATATAAATAATATAAGAATTATAATATTTATAAAACTATGTTGAAAATTTATTTGAAGTTTCAAGATACGATTTATTTAGTTTTTCTATCTAATAGGTTTAATTTTTAAGGAATCAAATCCAGAGCCATACTTACCAAATTCAACTCCAAATTGATAGTTCCAAGGGTCAAGTACTCTCTTCTCTTCTTTTGAGATTATTATTTCTAAATATTGATGTGGTGCTATATACCAAGAATTAGTTAATTTAAGTTTAATATCTGAATCATTAAATAGCCCACTTTTAATAGCCATAACTCTAAGTAGAAAATTCATTGTGGTACAATGCATATATCCTTGTGTTTGAAGAATTGTATTGATATCTTTTTGAAATAATCTTGAAAATTTACAAATTAAATTTACTCTACTCCCTCCCCAATTATTTACAATATAAAAAAAAGATTTTTGTAAAAATTCCTCTTTATCTCTTGATTTTGAAAACTCTTTCACTTTTTCATCAAGTTCTTTAGGAATTGTATGAGGAATTGGAATCTTACTAAATAAATTTGGAATCATATTATCTTCAAATTTCAAGATTTAATAAATATTGTCATTAAATTTTAATAATTGATAAGTTAAAGAAAAAATTTAAATTAAAGAGTTGTTTAGTATTATTATGAAATTAATTTGTAAAACTAAAATATCTAATAAAGGTAATATTGAACTTCCTCAAGAGTTTCTTAAAAATGTAAGTGATGTTTCAATGTATTATAATGAAAATGGGGATATTTTAATTTCTCATGATGATTCACTTGAAGAATTTTATAATAATACTAGTAGAGCTATTAAAGAATATGAATCTAATCCTCAATCATTTAAAGCATATGCAAAAGAGGATTTCTTAGAGGAATTAAAATCTTCTTAAAAATTAAATTTAATTAAAATATTTTATCAAAAATTTTATCAAATAAATCTTCTCCATCAATTCTAAATATGTTATGTTTTTCTTGCTCTTCTTTAACTTCTCTATAATTATTTTTTCCATACATACTTGATTTAGGTAGAATAATAAATGAGTTTATGTTAATATCTTTTTCAAACTTATCTTCCAGTTTAGTTAAAGTATTATCTTCTTCTTTTACACCAATGAGTATTTTTTGATTAAATTCCTGAGGGTTCTCTTCTTCACTAATTCCTCTTTGACCTTTTGGGTCAAAAAAATTTAAGTAAATCTTATTATTTAAATTATCAATCACCCACATAATGAAATCTGGATAGAAAACTCCTTCATCAGAATCTAAATAAATTCCAATTGATTTGAAATTTTGAGAATTTCTCATCAAGTAAAATTCTTTATCCTTATCCTCATTGAAATTATTAATTATATATGTGTTTAATCTTGAAATGAATTCATATTCAGTCTGATTTAAGTAATCGGGAGATATCAGATATTTTCTAACATCTGCTTCATTTTTTTTATATAATAGAGGTTCAAAAATATGTTGTTGTAAATTTTTCCCATTAATTTGTATTTTATTTTTAATCTTATCGATATTAGAATTGATTTCTTCATCAAATTCATTTTTATCTTTTTGCGTATCAAACTCTACTCTTATAGAATATTCTTTCACAAAATCTGTCCCTTGTTCTAATTGAGAATCAAAAACTGTATTTTGAGAATTAATGAGATAATTAATTTTATTCTTAATTTTTTTATAAAAATCTTCAAGTATCTTTATATTTATAATTTCTAATTTTTCAATATTAGATAATATCTCTAAATTATCATAAAATACTTCATCTATAATATTTGATTGTAAAATATCCATAATTGTGATTTTTCTATTGTTATAATATATTTGAATATCTAATTCATCCTCTTCTAATTCATATATCTTCTTTTCAA
>JBLKOJ010000011.1:0-26530 GCA_047602745.1 Candidatus Woesearchaeota archaeon
GTTTAAGTCCTACAAAATTCAAAATTTTGGGATGCTAAAAATCTTTGATTTTTTCTCATCTCGGAACTGACATTAAAATTACTTTTCCTGAATGTTTCTACGATTTCCAATTTCTAAAACTAAAATGATTAACTTCTCATCTTTAATATCAATTATGATTCTCAAATCTCCCACTCTTACTCTAAAGTAGGGATTTCCCACTAATTTTTTGATATGAGAATAAGGTCTAATTCTGATTCTCTCTAAAACTGAAATTACTCTTTCTCTTTGATTCAATTCTAACTTTCTTAATTGCTTCTTAGATTTATCAGTTAATACAACTTCATAAACCATTTTTATTTAATTCCTAACTCTCTTTTAACTTCTTCAAGAGTTGAAACTCTTCCTGCTTTAACATCCTCTTCTGCTTCTTTTAAATTTTGAAGAGTTTCCTTTGATAATTCCTTTGAATCTTCTAGTAAATCCCAAATAACTTCTTCATATGACTCTTTATCATACATTTTTCGAGATTTTAGTTCTTTAAGTAAATCTTGAGAAACCTGAATAGTTGTTACCATAGTAAATATATAGAACACTATATTTATAAATTTAATTGAAATTAATTTAATATTAATTTGATATTAATTTCACAATAGGGCTTAGAAAATTTAATAGTTAAAATATAAAAATAACTTTATTACTAAACAAATAATTAAAATATCACAAATATTATTCAAATAATTTAATAATTTCTAACATCGATTCCATAACTATTTTTTTCTCTGACTTATTAAAAGAATTTTCTTCAAAATTGGCCACATCATATAAAAAATTAACTAACTGTTCTCTTGAATAAAAGTATTTCTCCACGATTTTTTTCAAATTTTGTAAATCTAAAATTATCTTACCCTTTTTATAGGAGATTAATACATTTCCTATATCAATAACATCTTTTCCAAATATTTTTTTATAAGAAAAACTTCTCCTTAATTTCATTAATATCAAAAACTCTGGAGAACATACGTATACTTTATTTTTATTTAATTTTATTGTTCTTTTACTATAAAAAAATTCCTCAGGCAGTTTAAAATCTCCAACAGAATAATAAGAAAATGTAATAAAAATTCCTTCAATTTCAACAAATAAAGTATTATTTTTTTTATCATATGATAATTTTTTTTCTTTAAAAGTTAATTTTTTAGATAATTCCTTAATACTAAGCTCTCCTATATATACATCAATATCCGAACTTAAATTTCTAACTTGCCTACTTCCATATATATAAGGACTTGCTAAATGTCCTCCATAAATTATACATTTTCCGGAAAAATGACTTGAAATTTCACAAATCAAATTTAAAATAATCTCTTCATTAATTTCGTAAGAAGATTTTTCATCATAATTTATGTTTTCAACTATGGTCAAATTATTTTTCTTAGCTAGATTATGTAAAGTTTTGAAAAACATTTTCTAAAAATAAATCAAGTTTTATGAAATAAAACTTAAAAGTGGAACTAACCCAGTGATCCTTCCATCTCCAATTGAATTAATTTGTTCAACTCAGCTGCATATTCCAAAGGAAGTTCTTTAATAATTGGATTAATAAATCCTCCTACAATGAGCTCCATAGCTTCTTCTTCACTCAGTCCTCTACTCATTAAATACATTAATTGCTCATCTCCAATTTTTCCAACTCTTGCTTCATGAGCAATATGTGAGTCTTCACATAAATTCTCCATTTGAGGATATGTTAAACTCTGTGACGTATCTCCAACCATCAACGCGTCACACTCAACTCCAACTTTAGAACCACTCGCTGAAGGATTAATTTTCACAAGTCCTCTATATGATGCAATTCCTCCTCCTGTTGAAATACTCTTAGCAGTAATTTGTGAAGAAGTATTCTTAGCCATATGAATTACTTTTGAACCCGTATCTTGAAACTGATCTGGACCCGCAAACGCAATTCCTAAACTCTCACTTCTAGCACCCTCTCCAATTAATACAGAAGCGGGATAGAGCATAGTCACACCTGAGCCTAAATTTCCATTAATCCACTCCACTTTACCATTTTTATGAACCATTGCTCTTTTTGTATTCAAATTAAACGTATTTTTAGACCAGTTCTCAATACTTGAATATTTAATATACGCATCTTCAAGAACATGTAACTCTACACACCCTGCATGAAGAGCTGACTTTTCATATCTAGGAGCAGAACACCCTTCAATATATTGAATATGAGCACCTTTATCAGCAATAATTAAAGTATGTTCAAATTGACCCCCACTCTCTTGATTCATTCTAAAATACGCCTGCAGAGGAATATCAACAGTCACACCAGGAGGCACATAAATAAACGTTCCTCCACTCCAAACAGCTGCGTGTAACATCACAAATTTATGATCAGTAATTGGAATACAAGAAGTCATAAAATATTTTTTAACTAATTCAGGATATTTATGCACAGCAACATCCATATTCTCAAAGACAACTCCTTTATCCTCCCATTCTTTTTTCAAATTATGATACACTACACCACTATCATACTGAGCACCCACTCCACTTAAAGCCTCTCTTTCAGCCTCAGGAATTCCTAATTTTTCAAACGTTCGTTTAATATCTTCTGGAACATCATCCCAACTTGTTGACTCTTGAGCATCAGGGTCTGAATAATACACAATATTGTCTAAATCTAATTTTTCAAGACTAGGCCCCCATTTAGGAAGAGGAGTATTATTGTAATGCTCGAGTGCTTTGAGTCGTTTATCAAGCATCCATTGAGGTTCATTTTTATCACTTGAAATTTTTCGAACTAACTCTTCTGTGAATCCACCTTGTGATACATATCTATTAACCACTTTATCAGGAGTTTCATATAAATCTCGACTAGGTTCAAATAATAAATTTTCAGTCATAATAATTAATAGTACTAAGATATATATAAATTTAATTGAGTATCAAATAATTTAACTCTGAACTCTAACTCCTGTGAGATATATTTTCATCATATATTGAAAATGAATCAAAAATAAAAACATTAGTAATAGTAATGGAACTTCTATCTGTGTGAAAATATATAGGACTATTAAACAAATACTCAAAATTCCTGCATATGAAAGTATTTCTAAAAAAGATTCTTGCTCAGCATTAATATATAATTTTCTTAAATCAATACCTTGCGTAGGATCTTGGGAAAAAGTATTCATACTTATAATTAATCTAATACTAGCATATAAATAAAGTCCTAAATAACAAAGAAGAAAAATAAACAATGAGTTAATAAGTGTTGAATTCTCAAAAGTATAAGTATTACCCGTATAAATTACAAATATTACATAAATTGCAATTTCAAATGCTGAATTAAAATAACTAAAAAAGTTTTTCCAAAACTCTTCTTTAATTACTTCTTTTTTTGTTAAAAAAATAATCATATATACTAAAAAAATAAATCCTGAAATTAACCCACTAATTAAAAAACTCATCACCAAAGGTCTATTAAAAATATCATTATTAAGAATATTATTTATCAAGTCTGAGGAGATTAATAGATTCAACACCAATAGAGTGAATAATAAAAATCTGTGTCTAAGATCAAATAAAAATGTGAAATGATTTGTTAAAAATTTATCCAATT
Source organism: Candidatus Woesearchaeota archaeon (assembly GCA_047602745.1). Lineage (GTDB taxonomy): Archaea > Nanobdellota > Nanobdellia > Woesearchaeales > UBA583 > UBA583. The sequence continues at coordinate 3,617 of JBLKOJ010000011.1, forward strand.
TACCCATATTATTATAATTAGTTAAACTGGAATTTTTAGATATAGAGATATCTTCTTTTTGTTCCATAATTAAAATTTAACTTAATAATTTAAAAAAGTATGTTTGAACCAAAAAAATTATGTTCACATATAATGCTTATAATTTTATATCCTTCCTCCAATACTTCTCTAAATTCTCCATAGTGATATATTACTTCATCATCTGAGCATAATTCTCTTTAATTTCACTAATTTGCATATCTTTTGCATAACTCAACTAATAAGCAACCCTTTAGTTTTAATAATTTCCTCAACATCCTCCTTTTCATGCACAATTTCACCACAATCAATTTAAACTACATCACGCCCTTAAAATTTCAGAACTCATTTTTCAATCCAATTTGTAACATTTAAGAAGTAGTCTTATCAACAAAAAATTTAAATTTAAGCCAATTAAACTCCATATAAACCCAAAATATTTATAAATTGAACTATAATTTATATAATATGTTCTATGAAACTCGAGTAAAAGATTATGTTGATCTAAGTCCTGATTTATTTGAAGGTGACTTACAAGATTCAATTTATGAGCAAATTTTGAGAAACTATTCTAACAAAACAACAGAAGATTTAGGATTAGTAATTACAGTACTAGATATTTTAACAATTGGAGAAGGATTTAAGTTAGCTGAAGATCCTTCAAGACATTACAATGTAGAATTTACGTTATTAACATTTAAACCAGAGCTTCACGAAGTAATTGAAGGAACAGTATCATCAGTTACAAATTTTGGAATGTTTGTAAATATGGGAGTATTAGACGGACTTGTTCATTTATCACAAACTATGATAGACCAAGTATCATTTTCAAATACAGGAGTATTATTAGGTTCACAAACAGGACAAACTTTAAAAGCTGAACAACATGTAAGAGCAAGTATTGTAGCAGTTTCATTTAAAGACATTAGAAATGTTAAAATAGGTCTAACAATGAGACAACCTGGCCTTGGTGCTTTAGAGTGGCTTGAGTAAATAATTAAAATATTATATAAATTAATAGACAAATACAAACTTATCAGAAAAAAATTAAAAATGGCAAAATATAAAGTAGCACAACAAAGTGGAGCATTAGTTGATATTAAAGAAGAAGAATGTCCAATTACAAAATCAACACAATTTGTTGAAAAATTCAAAGGAAGAATAATTATATTTGATACGAATTCAGTAATTGCAAAAAAAGCTCAAAAAAAACACACCGGCCAATTTGCTCTTGAATGGTAATTCAATAATTTTTATCAATGCAAATCATTAAATTAATAATTAACATTACTTCTACTCACAAAAAAAATAAAATGAACAAACATGCAAATAAGCAATCAAAAAAAAAAATCACTAAAAATAATCTAAAAGAAAAGCCTAAAATTACTCTTAGAGAATTAGCATCTCAAGAACTTGAACAAATTATTTCTAAAATTGAAACTACATACGATACTTCATTTAAAATTACACCTACAAGACTATACATCAATTCCAAGAATAAAATATATTTCTCAACAATTACACAATTTCCACCTAACTTGTCACGAATTAATGGAATTGGACTTTATATAGCAACTCTACTTGACACAGGAGAAATTCGACTCTCCATTGAAGGAACACAATTACTTCAAACTCCAAAACAAAATTATGTAATATTAAAAGATAAATTTATAAGTTCGTATGTTAGTGGAGAAAATTTATTTTTTGATGAAATTGAAAAAGAAAGTGAAATTCAAACTGCCCCCTTTCAAATTGTTTTAACCTCCTCAAAAGAATCAATAGGAGTAATTTCTAAAAAAGAAAAATATTATTTAAATTATTTATCAAAAGGTAGAAAGATGGACTTTAATAAAGTATTTTAATCAATCCTCACATCCTCTTGTGAACCAATTAACGAACCCCCGAATTCTTCCCCATCAAAAAACTTTTCTAAATTTGAAAGTTTTGAACCATTAACCATTACAACTTTAATATTATTATCCATAGCCTCTTTAGATGCAATAGGATCAAAAGGAGCAGACATTCCAGGATCCCACCGAGTTCCAATAATATCTAAATATCTCTTCCAAGAAATTTTAGAAAATTTTTCAGCCTCAGGATTAAGCCTAGGGTCTTCAGTATACACATACTCAATATTTGATAAATTAATCACATGACTTGCTGAAAATCTCCTAGCTAAAAATACAGCAGGATAATCTGAACTCCTCCCTGGCTTCATTCCAGCACCAATTAAAATAGGCTCCTTAAACGCATTAAGAGGGTCATCAAAACTCTTAAAAAGTCTTGGAAATGCATCTTGCTTAAAAATTGTTCTAAGTAAATGAGCATTTAATCGCGTACAATGAATTCCAAGCCAATCTTTTTCCTCATTATCAATTTCTCCCAACTCTGCAGCAGCATCTCTATATTTACGTGCAATTTTACCCCCACCAGCTACTAAAATAAATTTATCCCCTTTCTCAACTCTTTTTAAAATAAGTTGCTTAAATGCGTGTAAAAACGTTAAATTAATCTCCTCAGGTACAATTAGTGAACCACCAACAGCTATTACATATGTTCCCATACTTATAAATAGTTCAAATTTAATATTTATATAATTTCGCATTCCATTTGTTCAAAAAGAAATTTCTACTACAAAGTTTAATTCTTCTAAGTCTCTTTTAATTGTTTTCATCTCAAGATTATCTAATTCAGCAGTATGTGGAACCTTTAAAAATCCATTATCCCCATAGTTAATTCTTATATAACTATTGTAGATTATAATTTTTGAGACATCTTGTCTATTAAGCGTAGCAACTCTGAAGACTACTCCTCTTCTTACTAATTTTGAAACTATGCATTTAAGTTTATCAGAATATATCTCAATAAGATTTCCATTTAAATATTTAAGAGCTGAGTTATATTGATAATATAATAAAGGTTTAAATCCTAATATTAACAAAATTTGAATAATAACTGCAAGTATAAAAATTCCTAAGTCTCTTTCTATTATCGAGTTTAGTAAAAGCGTACCTACAAATAAGATGTTAACTATTATATATGAAATTAGATCTTTTTTAGTAAGAACAGGTTTTTTTGCTACAACTGAATAAAATAATGTTTCATCAGCTTTAATATAATTATTAGATAATTCAGCCATGTATTCATTACGTTTATTTTTTTGAACTTGAGACTATCTCGAGAAAAAATAAACTCCTCCTATGAGTATGTAAATTATCGAGAAAACTCTCATAACTAAAGTCCACATCGAATCAGAATCTGTGAAAATTACTGTCATCAAAAAGAAAAGTAAAGCAACTGATAATATCCATATTACTTTTAATACTCCATATCTTTGTTCTTTTTGAGCATATTTCTCTTCTATATAAAAAAATAGTGTTTACAATATTTAAATGTTTGTGATTAAATTTTTTATTTCGTATATTCAATATTTTGCTCAATACACTGAGCTCTATATACTTGTTCTAAGATAAGGTATAACGCCATTTCATGAGTAAAGGTTAATTGAGATAAACTAAATGTATAAGATGCTTTTTGAATAATATCTTTGTGAGGGCCATACGCCCCTGAAATTACAAATGCTATTTCTCTATCAAGTTTTTTAATATAAGAATAAAAATTTTGTGTAGAATATTCTTGACCTTTCTCTGTGCAAACAATTACATACTCATGTCTATTAAATACTTTTAAGAGAAGTAACTCTTTTTCAGCTTCTTGAACTTGTAATTTTTGTTTTATAGAATGTTTTACACCTTTAGGTAGCTGTAATTCAACAATCTTTACAAATTTTAACCGCTTAGAAATATCTTGAATGAGTTGTTTAATATTTGAATCTTTAATAGAACCAATATAATATATATATAAATAATGCATAATTTTAAATTTAGTAGTAGAAGTAATTATCAAAAAGTGAAGGTCACCGAAATGTTTCCGAAAAACTCAGTTCAGTACTTATATAGGCCAACCTGGCTTAACTTCTGTGTTCGAGATGGGAACAGGTGTAACCCAAGGCTGTATGAACCTTCTAATATAGAATAATCAGATTTTCTTTATAAATCTTTGGGTAACTAAATTCTCAATTATGCAACACCAATATTTATCAGATTTACAAATTTTTATGCAAATCTCCAAAAAGATTAAATACCCATATTTACATACTAATTAAATGGTTTCAAATATAAAAAAAGATTTATCTAACATTCAACCTTCAAAAACAGGAGTTACCCAAAATTTTGTAAACGAATTTGCAGGAGCTATTCAATTTGTAGAACTTTATACATATGATAAAATTACTTTTGAAACATTCATCAATGAAATATTACAACTAAAAGAATATCAAGAAAGATATCCTCTCAATAAATTTGATAACGTAATAACTCATGAAAATTCAGAATTAATCGAACAACCAAATTCAATAATTAAAAGTATCAATTCAATTTTAGAAAATATGAAATCTCCAAGATACCACAATGATGAAATTAAACTTAAAAAAGAAATAGAAAGAATAAAAGAACTAGCCCACTTAGGAGTTAGATTAATTCGAGGCAATTAATGATAATTCAACTGTAAATCTAATTCCTCCCTAAAATCTCTTTTCCAATAAATGGTACTAAAGCGTTAGGCACTTTCACATTCCCATTCTCCAATTGATGTTGTTCAAGTATTGCAATCATACATCGTGTTAAAGCAATAGCAGTTGAATTTAACGTATGAACAAATTCAGTTTTACCTTGCTCACTTTGATATCTACAATTTAATCTTCTTGCTCCAAAATCTCTATAATTACTCGCACTTACCATCTCTTTGTATTTTTCTTGAGAAGGTAACCATGCTTCTAAGTCAAATTTACGTGTTGCCATAGCTCCCATATCACCTGTGCAAATATCAACAATTTGATAATGTAATTCTAACTCTTGAAAAATCTCTTCTGCGTTTTGTGTAATCTCTTTATGATACATATCACTCTCTTGAGGTTTAGAGAACACAAATTGCTCAATTTTGTTAAAGTTATGAACTCTAAAAATTCCTTTACTATCTTTAGTTACTCCTGCTTCTTTTCTAAAACATGCACTAATTCCTGCATATTTAATTGGTAAATCTTTATGAGAAATAGTATCTTCTTTATGTAGAGCAGCTAGAGCATGCTCACTAGTTCCAATTAAATACAAATCTTCATCTTCAATTTTATAAATTACTTCTTCAAAATCTTCAAGAGGAACAGAATCAGCTAAAACTTCTCTTCTAAGCATTGGAGGTACTTCAACTGGAACATATCCTTTTTGAGCTAATTTTGAAATAGCAAATTGATACAAAGCCAATTGTAATAACACCAAATCACCTTTTAAATAATAAAATCTACTTCCACTCACCTTGCTTGCTTGGTCTAAATCAAACCAGTTGTTCATTTCACAAAGTTCAATATGATTTCTAATTTTAAAACTAAATTCAGGCTTCTCTTTAAAAAATCTAATTGGAACATTCTCTTCATCATCTTCTCCAATTGGAACCTCCTCGTCTAACATATTTGGAATAGTAATTAATAATTCGTCTCTTTGCTGTAATTTCTCTTTTTCTTCTCCTTCTTTTTGAGAAATTAAATCTGATACTTCTTTCACTTTTGCAAGTTGAGCTTGAATATCTCCTCCTTCCTTTTTAATTTGTGAAATTGCTAAAGACTCTTTATTTTTTTGAGATTTTAATGTATCTAATTCTTGTTTAATTACTCTCCACTGAGCATCTAATTCTAGCACTTTCTCAACAATACTTGTATCATATCCAATTCTTTTTTGTAAATTTTCAATAACTAATTCTTTTTGTTCTCTTAGTAATTTTATATCTAACATTTTGTATATTATAGTTTAAGAATTAATATTTTAAAAACTTTTAGTATTAAAAAATTAAAATTATCTCTCCTCTGAATATCTAAGATAATTCTCAAAACCATTAAGTTTCCATCTAAGTTTATTTTTCGTATTAGAGAATAAAGAAGGATTAATTACATCATCATATATTTGTAAAAAACGCGGAAAATACTCTAAAGCTTCTCTATTCAATGGCCCCATATCTCCAGCTCCAATTACCATTGGAACTACTTCTTCTAAGTCAAAAAAAGGATTATAAGACATATTCAAACGCTCAAATGTAGAGACATCAAAACTCTCAATTCTATTTCTTACATTTCCCATTCCATTATTATACGCAGTAATTGCAAAGTGTTCAGTTAGTTCTTGAAGATTACTCTCACTTAACAAATCACCAAATTTTGATTTAATAGTAGGTTCTAAAAATCTATAGCTTCTATTTAACAGATCCGCTGCACAGTCCATTTGTAAAAATCTATGATTAATTCTTGAGGGTTCAATTCCACATTGCTGTGCTGTTGGAGGCATTAATTGCATAATTCCACTAGCACCTGATCTTGACCTTGCATCCCTTTTACCTCCACTCTCAATGGTCATTATTCCTAGTAGAACATCTTCTAAATTATAATTTTCAAAAGAGTTCCATCCTTTTTGTTCATATTTTTGTGAAACTCTTGTTGCAAGTTCCCTATATGAAGCAGGATTTTGTTTTAAAATATTTATCCCTTGTTCATTCCCATATAATTCTGGTATTGTCTGAGTAAGCATATCAAATACTTGATTAGGAGTATACTCAAATGTTTGCAAATTAGGTATTTGATTAAAAGCTCTATCATGCACATAATCCGCTCCATGATATGAAGGAATTAAAACTGCAGCAGCTAGAGCTGTATTTCTTAAACCTTTATTAATTTTTGATTTTATTGTCATTATTTAGTAGTAATACTATTTTATTTATAAATATTATTATAATTACTACTAAAAGTAACAACAAAATAAATTGATACTCTAATTAATTAAAAAATTATGATTAAAACACATAATGGAATTACTCTTATTGGAACAGCTCATATTTCAAAACATAGTGCAAATTTAGTTGAAAAAACAATTACTGCAATTTTTCCAAATATTGTAGCAGTTGAACTAGACCCAATGAGACTACAAAAATTACTTCAAGATGAAAAAGAAAATGAAAAAATTAAATCTTTAAGTAAAGAAGAGCAAAAAAAATATTCTAAAAAAAAAAAAAAAACAAATTCTTCCAAACTCATTAAACAAGTAGGACTTTTTGGATTTTTATTTCTAAAAATTGCCGGATTTATGCAACAGAAAATGGGTAAAGCATTTCATATTGAACCTGGAGTTGATATGCTCAGTGGAGTTAATACTGCAAAAAATCTAGACATTCCTCTTTGTCTTGCTGATAGACCTATTTTACACACCATTGCCGAGTTTAAAAAACTCTCATTTGTTACTAAAATGTCTATGGTAAAAAGAATGGTTTTCACAAAAATGAGCTTTGATGAAAAAAAAGAACTTGCATACAAAATTCAAAATGACAAACTCGATGAGAAAACTATTATAACAATTATCTCAACGCTTAAAGAAGAAGTTCCTCAGTTGTATGAAATTTTAATTCATAAACGAAATCAATACATGGTAAATAAACTCATTGAACTTAAAAAACAAGGATTTGAAAAAATTGTAATGGTAATAGGAGCAGGACATATGCCTGGAATGCTTGAATTATTACAAAATCAATTACCAAAAAAAGAAGAGGATGAAAAAGAAGAGAAGAATAAACAACTAAATACAAACTCTTCTTCAAATACTACACATTTAAATTTTAAAATAGAGTAAAACTATTAATCTTAGTAGAAAAACTTCTAAATTAACTCCCCGTATAAAAAGATAATCAAATTTAAAATTATTTTATTTACTCTTCCAAGCATCTAAACTCTGCTTTATTGTTTTGAAGTAATTATCAACATTTTGCTCAATTTCATTAAAAATCTCTTCTCTATTTTTTGAAAAATATACAAACATAAATCCTCGCTCTAAATTCATTTGTCGTTTCATCAATAATTTTCTTTTAATAAGTTTAGTTAAAATTTTTTGAACAGTAGTTCTATCTTTATTTGTCTTTTCAACTAATTCTTTAACACTAAGCCCTCTTCTACTTTTAATAATTTGAGCAAATATTTCATATTCAGAATCATTTAAACTATAATTGCATTGCACTAAATCTTGAAGCGTTACTCTTTTACATGTAAAATCTATTTTTCTCATAGTGAATAATAAATCACAACAATTTAAAAAGCTTAGCACACATTTTAAAATAAAAACATTTTTCTAATCTTTCTTTACTTCTGTAAAATTCCAATTTTAACTAACACTTTTGAATTATACACGTCAAAAGGAGATACCAAAGAATCATCTGCTATTTTAGTAATTGTAATTCCCATCTCCTTGTACATCTTACTTACCAATTCAGAGCAAAATAGTCCTCTTTTATGAGAAATAGGATTTTTAAAATTAGAATTTACAAAATAATATTTACTCCTCACCTCTTTTACCAACTTTTTATATACAAGTCCTGTTGTTTTAAGAGGAGCGTAAGGAGTTGAGATATGATTATCTATAAAAGAGTCCATAATTTCACATTGATTTTTATTAAGTTGAGAGTTTGCTCTTAATATAATATATCTAATATGTTTATCAGGTTTAAACTCTAAAATTTTTGATTTAAAAATTCCATTTAAAGTACTCGTCTCAAAGATAAATACTTTTTTTTTAGAAATTTTATATACAACTGAAGTATGAATTATTGGAGTTTTTAGAAAAAATGAAATAACTTTTCCAAGCATTTGAGGATATTCTTGTTCAATATATTCAACTATAATATCACCTTTTTTTAACTCTTGAAGTTTAATTTTAGGAAGTGAACGTATTTCTTCATCTGATATGTGTGAATGTTCAAAAAATTCAAAAAGAGAACTTTCTAAATCAATTACTTGTTTAAATGAACTCTCTTTTAAATCTTTAACTTCAAGTTTAATTGTGTGATACTCCTCATATATTTTTTCAAAAAAAATATCTAAATTTTGAGAACTCCCAAATATCTCCTTAAAAATTTTCACATATTCAATAATGAGTTTATTAAGTTTTGAGTAAGACGTTTTTAATTTTTTTAGATGTGATGAAATTAATGTGCTAACAAAGGAGTTTGAAATTGAAGTATTAAAGGTCGTTATTTTATTTTTTATTGAGTATAAAGAAGTCTCAAAAGTAAGTAATTCAAATTCTAATGAAGTAATTATTTCTTGTAATTGAAGCAATTCTCTATCAATAGCATCTTTTAGATATTCTTTTGATAGTTCATCATTACTTGAAAATAAACTTTTAATACTTAGAGGAACTAAATGTTTAAACTTGAAAATTTCATTATCAATTTTTTGAGAGAATCTTTTTATAAGTGAAGGTTTAGAACTATGTAATATTTTTGAATCTTTTATATCAAGAGAAGAAGAAGAAGAAGAAGAAGAAGAAGAGGAGAGTGAAGTTGAATTTGAGTGTTTATGTAATAGTTGTTCTATATATAATTGTTCTTTATATAATTGTTCTCTATATAAAAGTTCATCTAATATTTCAGTATTTGAAACTATTGAAGAGATACTTTGAAATAAATCATCAAATAAATTATTTTGAATATGTAAAAAGTTTTTGATAGTATTTTCTAAATATTGTTCCAATTCCCTTTGAGAAGTAATTTGAATAGTTGAATCCACACTATCTTTCATATACTTCATACATATCTAAATATATTTAAATATTTAAGTCCTAACATATGTATGACAACTACAAATACATATTCTCAAACTATTGAAAAATTTAGAAAAATTATTAGTAATATCATTAGAGGAGAAGATAAAAGGCTTTTAATAATTGTTGGACCTTGCTCAATTCATAGTAAAGAAGAAGCACTTAAATATGCAACGCTACTTAAACAAGAGCAAGAGAAATACAAAGATACACTTTTTTTTGTTATGAGAACATACTTTCAAAAACCTCGAACAACTATTGGATGGGAAGGATTTAGTGTTGATCCCTATTTAGATTCATCATATCAATTTAAAGATGGAATTAAATTTTGTCAAGAAATTTGTGAAGAACTTACTAAATTAGATATTCCTCTTGCTGATGAAGCACTAAATATGGAACTTACTGACAAATGGAAACAGTATTTATCTTATGCTGCTTTGGGTGCTAGAAATAGTGAAGACCAAAATATGAGAAAATATTGTTCCAATCTTCCTTGTCCTATTGGAGTAAAGCATCCTCGAAGTGGAAACTTAAAAGATGGTGTTAATTCAGTATTAAGTGTTCAACACAAAGGACACACATTATTTTACAAAGATACTCTGCATACTTGCACAGGAAATGAATTTGCTCATATCATTTTAAGAGGAAATTCTCATAAACTCACTGGAAATAATATCTCAAAAGAGCATATTGAAGAAATTAATACTCTATTTACAAAACACAATATTTCAAATCCTGCTATTATTTGTGATTTATCACATGATAATTCTAGAATTGAAGGAGTCAAACAAGCAACAAATCAACTCAAAAATATTGAACTTGTACTTGAATTACTACAATCTCACAACATTAGTTCCAAACTCATTAGAGGAGTGATGATAGAGAGCCACATTGAACACGGAAAACAATCCATCAAATCTCCACATCATTTACAAAGAGGAGTATCAATTACTGATGAGTGTATTAATTTTAAACAGACGCAGGAGATTTTTGAGAGACTTCACACATATCAAATAATTAACACAAAATAAAAAGCAAATAATAAATATAAATATTTTAAATATCATCTATTTTAACTTGAATAATATAATGATCACTTGAAGTTGAAATTTTTAAAATTTGAGCATTAAGATATTTTTTTAATTCTTTACTATACAATACCCCATCTAATTCTAAAGGAAATCTTTTAAAAGTAGATTTATTAAATTTATAATAATTCAAATGATTATCTTTAGCAAGTATACATAAATTCTTCTTCTCATTGATAATAAAATCTTTAAAAGAGTATTGTAAAAAATAGCCCACCAAAAAATTTATACCTAGAGCTGCAAAAGAATTAAAATCCCCACAAATGCATACTCTATACGGTTTAGAATTTTCTTGACTCTTATTATTAAAATCTATAACATGTTTGAAAATATGTAGAAGTTGATCTTCTCTAAACGAAGGAGAAGTGAAGCTTTCTAAATGAATATTTACTACTCTAAGTATTATATCATAAAGTTCAATATCTACATAAAGAGACTCTATTACGCTCGTATTTGAATGTAGAATTAATTTGTAAAGAAGAGGATGTTTAAAAAAAGGAATATGTTTAATTATATTTGAATTTAGAATTTTCAAAGATTTTTTAACTAGTATACAATTATATTGCTCCGATTTTGGTATTCTCTTCTCTTTGCTTTGATTATAAAAAGATTCTTGACAAGTAAATATTTCATATAAATTAAAAAGTTGCTTAACTAATAATATATGTTCTTGAAGAAGTTCTTGGACACAATATATGTCTGCATTTAAGTTTAGAAGTACGTTTAAATCATCTTTAATATTTAAATTACTTGAACTTATGTTAAACGAGATTATTTTTACATTCATTTTTAGATTTATTTTTAGATATCAATATCATAGTAATAGTAATAATAATAATAATAGTATTTTTGGGATAATTTATTTCGTTATTTTAATTCCTGCAAAGCTAATATTAACTCTTCATTATTTGGAGCTTTTCCATGCCATTTATAATTATTTTCCATAAAACTCACTCCTTTTCCAGGTATCGTATTTGCTACAATTACGTGAGGTTTTTCAGTTCTACTCTTTGCATGTTCAAGAGCAAGTTGAATATGTTCAACATTATTTCCATCAATTTGTGTCGTATCACAACCAAAACTTGTAAATTTTTGAACTAAATTATCAAATTTTAAAACATCATCAGTTGTTCCATCAATTTGAATATGATTCCTATCAACTATAATAATTAAATTATCTAATTCTTCTTTATGTGCAAATAATAACGCTTCCCACACTTGTCCTTCTTCACATTCCCCATCCCCTACAATACAAAATACTTGATTTTTCTTACCATCTCGTTTTAGAGCAGCTGCAAGTCCCACTGCTTGAGAAATTCCTTGACCTAAAGGTCCTCCTGAATTTTCAACTCCTGGAATTGAACCTGCATGTGGATGTCCTTGAAGTCTTGAATGAAGAGTCCTTAATGTATATAATTCACTTTCATCAATAAAATTAAAATAACTCAATGTTGCATATAAAATTGGACAAATATGACCATTTGATAAAAAAATATAATCTCTTCTCTTAGAACTTGCATTTTTAGAACTAATATTTGCAACATTTCCATATAAAACTGCAAACACATCACTCATACCCAATGCTCCTCCGGTGTGTCCTGAACCTGCTGAATTGAGCATTTTTAAGACTAACTCTTTAAGTTTAATTGAAATTTTTTGTAATTCTTGATAAGAATAAGTATACTCCATATTATTTCAAGTATAAATGTATATATTTTAAAATCATGCCGACATTAATGAGTTAAAGAATATAAATAGTAAGTATCATTTATTTTAAAAGTATGTTATATGAGAAAAATTTATAAATTTGAAAGTCCATATCATTAATATGAATATGAAAAATATAAGCTCGTTTGGATGGTTGGGATTTTTAGGGTTCTTTGGATTCATTTACCAACCTTTATTTGGTTTATTTTTCTTATTTTTTATTTACCTATTAGATTTCCTCCCTCAAAAAAAATAATTAAATAAACTTAGAACAATCTCATTACACAAGTTTCTAAAAATTACATAAGCAGGTACGTAAGAAGTTTTTTAATTCAATGTTTGTTATATATACTAGATATGAAAGTTGCCATAAGTAAAAAAACAAATAATTGGTACTATATTAAGAATTTAGAACAAGAATATCATTGTAAAGAAGGAATTTTGTCAATTGAAGATTTAAAGTCAGATATGTGTTCAATTACTTCTACAAAAGGAGTTGAATTTACAATTTTTAATGCAAGTCATTACGATTATGTTCAAAAGATGAAGAGAAGTGCGCAAATTATTATCCCAAAAGATTTAGGATATATTGCATCAAGGACAAGTATGAATAAAGAAACTATTTTACTTGAAGCAGGTTCTGGAAGTGGATTTGCTACAACATTTTTTAGTGGAATTTGTAAAGAGGTCGTAACTTTTGAAAGAGTTGAAAGTCACTATGAATGTGCTAAAAAAAACATTGAGCTTAGAGGATTTTCAAATGTGAGAATTGAACTTAACGATATTAGCCAAGTACTTCAAGAACAAAACTCAAATCTACCTCAATTTACTACAATTTTTTTAGATTTACCTGAACCGATTAAAGTCTTAACAAACATTTCTTCAAAACACCTAGTTAATGGAGGACATATTGTATGTTATTTACCATCAACAAGACAAGTAGATGAACTCGTAGAATTTTGTTCACATAAAGAATCTTCTTATTTTGTAGAAGAAATATCAGAGAGTCAAATTAGAAATTGGAGAGTAAATAGTAAAACTAATAGACCCCAACATCATAAAGAATGTGATTTTACAGCATTTTTAGTATTTTTAAGATATTTGGGATAGTATTATTCAAAGTTACTTCGTAACTTGAAGAATACATGTGGAAATAAAAATATATTTTTATAAATTTTAAAATCTTACACAATAATATGAATTTTGAAAAATTACAAATGCAAAAAATAACAATTATTAGAAAATAAACATATATTATTGAAAAATTTGAGAAAGTTAAATAATATCTTAATGTCTTGAAAATTAAAGTTTAACCTATTATATGACACTACCAAATATTTATAATGTTGTATTTATTTGTTCATTTAATATGGTTATATACTTTGGAGTAAAAAAGATTATAGAATACGCAGATAGAATTAATATAACCCCGCAAGAACAACCTCCTCAAATTGGAGATGATGTATTAGTTGCAATTATGAGTAATGGTATATGGGCAATTGCTCCAAATTTAACCTGCAGAACTCATTATGATAGCTACTATTCCTCTTATATTCAAAATGAGTGGGAAAGTATGCTCCTATATAGAGTTCCAAAAGATATGATAAAACATTGTCCTGATGAAGGAAGGGTAGGAGTTAGAGAATTAGAACAAATTTTAAAAAACAATTCCTCAATGTAAAGTTTCTTGTGAAAATTTATTATTTAAAAAAATATAAACCTCCAAAATCAACTATTTATATTCTAAAAAATACATTTAAACATCATTTCTACGTTCTCAAATATTAAAAAAATAAAACATATAATATCCTCCTCACATTTTTAAAACATATTGCTAAAAAACGTATTAATGAAAATTAAAGCAAAAAATCTTCTCAAGATTCTCTATAAAAACTCATAATTATATTATAAATTCAACACTTTTATACTCTCTATAAAAATATTAAACTAAAATAAAAATAAAAAAATAAACCATAAAATAAAAATTATCTAATAAATTCAAGTCCTAACTGATTATCTAGCTCTTTTCTCTCTTTTTCAGCTTTTTTTCTTCCCCTAATTTGATCAGATTTTACCCCTGTAATTACTACCATAGTTTTAACAACTTTTTCTAAATCGTCCATAATTTGAGCTCCCCAAATAATCTTAGCATCTTCATCTAATGTCTCACTTACTTTTGCAACTACTTTTCTAGCATCTTCAAGAGTCATATCAGACCCTCCAGTTACATTAACTAAAGCACCTGTTGCATTTTTTAAATCTACATCTAACAAAGGAGTATTTAAAGCTCTCTCAACACTTTCTTCTGCCCTATTTTCACTATCAGCCTCTCCAAGTCCAATCATTGCAATCCCTGCATCAGTCATTACTGCTTTAATATCTGCAAAGTCAAGATTTATTAAACCATTTGTAGTTACTAACTCAGAAATTCCTTTAACTGCATTAGTTAAAATTTCATCTGCAAATTTAAACGCTGTATGAAGGGGCAAATTTGGTGCTATCTCAAGTAATTTCTCGTTTGGAATTACAATTAAAGTATCAACAAACCTCTCCATTTTAGAAATTCCAATCATTGCATTTTCATACCTTCTACTTCCCTCCATTGCAAAAGGAATTGTAACAACGCCTACAACTAAAGCACCTGATTTTTTAGCAATTTCTGCAACAACTGGAGCAGCACCTGTTCCAGTCCCTCCTCCCATACCTGATGTAATGAAAATCATATCACTATCTTTAACTGAATTTCTAATCTCGTTTTCTTGTTCTCTAGCACTCTCCTCCCCAATTTTTGGAGCAGCACCAGCACCAAGACCACGAGTTAATTCTTTTCCAATTAAAATTTTTTTATCAGCCTTAGTTCCAATTAAATCTTGGGCATCTGTATTAATTGCAATAGTCTTAGCTCCTTCAACTCCAACTTGAGCAATTCTATTAAGAGTATTATTTCCTCCTCCACCCACTCCAATTACTTTAATTCTTGCTTTATGCTCATTTAGAATTGCGAGCAATTCTTCATCATCTTTATGTGCAACTTGCTGGTATGTATCAGCATTTTGAACTGCATTTTTAATCAGGCTATCCATATTTAAAATTAGAATAAGTTTAGTATTTAAATTTTTGTTATCTAGTACTCAAGTAAAATGAGCATAGACGTATATAAAACTATTAATCTTACGCACTTGATAGTTTAGTTTTTAGTTTTTTTCCAGCTTATCTTGAGTATATCTAATTATTAATATCATCTCCTCCACTCTTTGATTAAGACTTTTAGAATCATCATTAGAGATAATATATGCATTTTTTGGAACAATTAAAGGGTCTGTGTCTCTATTTTTATCTCTAAAATCTCGCTCTTCTAACTCTTGTATAACTTCTTCTTGAGTATACAATATCCCTTCTTCTCGTTTATAATCTTCTAATCTTCTCTTAGCTCGAACTTCAATTGGACACTCTATATAAAACTTCACTTGTGCTTGTGGATAAATCACACTTCCTGCATCTCTTCCTTCTAAAACATATCCTCCTTGTGACATTATTGTTCTGATTTGGTTAGTTATATGCTCTCGTAAAATAGGAATTACTGCATATTTTGACGAATTTTGAGAATTTTCTTGTGTTCTAATTGGAAGTTTTTCAACAATATGTTCTTCTTCATAATATTTTACGTGTAATATAGAGTCTTTATACAAAAAAGTAATACTTTGTAAGAGTTCTTGAGTTACGGCCTCTATTGATATGGAATTTGAGAAGAGGAGATAAGAGATAGTTCTATACATTGCTCCACTGTCAATGAGCTGAAGCCCAAGTTTTGCTGATATTAGTTTGGAGATGGTTCCTTTTCCAACACCAGAACCTCCATCAATAGTAATTGTAATTGTATTCATAATTCATTTTATTTATTTTTCTTTAAATAATTATGTGATATAAAATAGTTAAAAAAACATAAAATTGTTATTTCCTCAGTAAATATGCAGTTGGGCAGAATCTGTACCAATTGTTCAAATACGAAGGTAAAACTTTAAAAATATAAAATCTAATTTTAAAAATTTGAATCTTTTATTAATTTTAATTATGTAAACCATAATAACTCAAAAATAAATTTAGCTATAATAATAATAATAATTAATGATTAAATTTACATTTGCTTATTGTTTAGACCACCTTTCGACATTACTACTTATATATACAACATAGATTTAACTAAAAGAACAATCCTATTTAACTATGTTTTTATTTGATATGTTTAAGTTTAAATCAAAGAGTTCAATCAAATTATTTGGAAAACAACTAAGTTCAGATGAGCAAAGATTTTTAGAATCAATTCAAAAAACTCACTCATCTTTTACTGCTCACAAAGATGCAATGCAAAATATAAACTCTGAGCAGGATATTACCGTAGTTAATGAACATCTAACTAAACTTATGCAAGAACTTCAACAATTTACCTCTCAATGCGAACAAATAAGAGCTGAAGAAACTCAATTATTTGATAAAATTAAAGAACTAATTAACTCAGAAATTATCGCAATAAGAGATTTTTTAATCAATTTTGAATCAGAACTTCCAATAGCAGTTCAATTAAATAGTAATATGAAATCAATTGTAAGTATTGTTCAAAAAAGTGTTAAAGAAATTCAAAAAGCAACAGATTTGCTAGTAAACACCTTTGTTGAAGACCTTAAAAATGCCCAAACAAATTTTTCAAAATCACTTAATAATGATGTTCTTCAAAACAGTAATTTACAACAACTTGAACAACAAAGAACTGTAATGCATGAAAAACTCCAACAAGCAATTATGCAAATAACTGATGAGTTAGCTCAACTGCAGAGAAACATTCAAGAGCACTCGGCATTAAATGATAATTCTTTTTTTACAAAGATGTACGAATTTAGAGAACAGTTAAAAAATCTTTCATTGTTAATTCATGAACGTGTTGGAATCTCAAATCTACTCATACTACTTAGTTTTCAAGAAGAATTAAAAGCAGCACATGAGGTATCACAAATTGCTCAAAATGTACAGCATGTAGAAGAACAATTAACTCCTGAACTTAAAAGACAATTTTCTCAGACTCTTGCTCGCTCTACAAAAATAATTTCAGATATAAAACAACAATCTCAAGCACTTGATAAAGTAGTTCGTTATCAATCTCAAGGATTTTTTAGTAAAATCTCTAAAAGTTTTGGAATTAATTTTATGTCTCAAGGTACGATTGGGATGTACAAAGCCAGTAAGTTTTTATATCATAATGCTTCAGATTTTAGACTTACATACAAATATCTCAAAGCAAAGATGGAAGAGACTTCTTCTAGAGGTATAACTGAGTTTTTGAATAACCATCCTGAATTTAAAGAGTATACAGGTGCACAAATGGCGTTACTTCAATACAACCTCTCACAAAAATTAGGTTCGAAAATTCCAACATGGATAAATAAGTATGCATCTGTAAATCAAACACAAGCTTCTCTTTTAGCTGCTCAAAGAATAGTTTCGAAAACTCAGGGTGATAGAGAATTAGCCTCTAAAATTGGAGCAGTAAATTCGTTTTTACTGGCCGTATGTATTTCAACAATTTTAACAGGAGCAATTGCTAGCAGAGTAACTCAGGAGATGATATAAAATGGGAAATTCTAATCAAACATTTCAATTTGAACCCATTCAAGTTCAAAAAATTCTACATTTATTAATTATTAATTCATATGATTTAAATAATGAGACTCTATTTTCACAAGAAATTAAAGATGATAATACTGTTTTAAACAATAATATCAAAGATAAAACAGAAATTCTAGATTATTTAAAGAGCTTGGGAGTTATTGAGAAAAAAGATAATTCTTTTTACATCACTCATCAATTTATTGAAGGAGTAAAAGAACTTAAAATGCAAGTTATGAATAATAAAATTTTTGAAAAGGTTAATTCTAGTGGAGTTTCAAATGTTCCTTTTGACTTTTCACAGCAAAGTATTGCTCCATTTCAAGAATTAATTATAAATTATTTAGACTGTGTTTGTGAGATAGATTCAAATTATTACTTATATACAAAATTTAAACATACTAAATCAATTTTATCTTTTTATTATCTACTAAATCCTGATTTTGCTAAACAAATTTGTATTGCATACGTAGATAATATAAAGTTTATTAAGGATAATTCAAGAGAACAAATTGAATTTATTGAAATATTTGGAGGGAATAGACTTAATGGAAATAATAGTAATGATTTTAGAAAAAAAATTCCTCATTTTCTTACATTTTTAGCTCAGCATATTATGAAAGCAAAAGGTTATACTTATATCCCTGAACTTCAAGTATTTAAAAAAAATCACTTACTAGATACAGAAAGAGATAAAATTAAGCAGTTAGTTGAAAAATTGCTTCTTGATATTCAAAGTGATATTAATTCAAACCCAAATATTAATCTTTACAACTATGTATCATCAACGTTAAATGATTTTATTCAAAGAAGAGGAAATAAGTTTATAATCAATTATGGAAATTTAGATCTTGAATTTGAGCATATGGACAGTCAAACTATTATAGAAGCAGTAGTTGTTGATATTGAAGGAAAACTAACAGGAGATGACATAGAGTTTGAGGATATAACTGATAAAATAACTCCTGAAATTGATGAATACTTAGGTCAATTGAAATACACTTTAGTTCAGCAAAATTCCCAACAAGATGCAGTCCCTATTTTATCTTCATCTGTATTAAAACAACTTAAGGAATTAGGATTTACATTTCAAAAACAAAATAGTGAGGAACAAATAGAAGAGATTATCCAAATTTTAGCAGATAGATACGGTATAGATGTAGAGGAGATAGACTATATCTCAAAAAATGAAAATGTAAAATCTAGAGCATTGAAAATTGTATCCACTAATACATATAGTTCAGAAATGTTTGAAAATGTAAATGTTAATTATACTCACGACTATGAAAATAATAACATTACAGTAGATGAAAGTAAACATTCTCCAAATAGTTCAGAAAATGAAGAAAATGAACCTGAAGAAATAAAAAAAGAGAGAAAATCATTCACTACTAGTAAAGTTATTGCAGGAGCATTCACATTAGGAGTAATTGGAGCATTGTTATGGGATTCTCAAGATGAAATTGTTAATTATATCCAAAATTTTTTTAATTCTCCAACTTCTGATACTGTAGAAAATGTAATCGTGCAACCACCTCCTGTACAACCAATAGTTGATGTGCATGACGTAGTTCAAGGAGATAATTTATGGAATATTGCACATTCATATTTAGGAAGTACTGCTACAGATGCTCAAATATTAGAACTTACTAATGAATTAGCTCATTTTAATAATTTATCAAATCCTGATTTAATTCATCCAGGAGATGAAATTAAAGTCCCACAAGAATTAGTTGAGAAATTTAAAAAAATTTAGAGAACTGCCCTAAAAATTGAATATATACAGATACTACTTAAAGTTTACCTAAAAATTTATAAAGAGATATTTTAAAAAGTAATTATGTTAAGTAGTAAATTTAAGTTTTTACTCATTATATTGGTCTTTTTATTCTCAATTGATATTTCATTTTCTTGTAATACGATATATGAGTGTTTCAATCAAGGAAATTTTAATGTGTCTGAATGGAGTGGAAGTATTCAATTTCAGTTTTTGTCATTAATTATTTTACTATTTCTAATAATTATACTTTTAAAAGAAGATTTGATGAATAGATTTCAGCTTGAAAATAAAAGTGCAGCTCTTACATCTTGGATATTAATTATTTCTCTAATTTTAGCCGTTAGTATTTCTCAGCAAAATGCTGAAGCTCTAAGATTTGTATTTTTAGTTGCAGCAACTCCTCTTGCTCTTTTAGCATACGTAATTGCCAGTAAGGTTAAAGGAGAAGAAAATAGTTGGTTTTCAAATTTAGGTCTTGTATCAATTGGTTTAGGAGTATATATTTTTGGAAGACTAATAGTAATTTTTTTTGGAAGTGTAGATTTATTACAAGTAGTTCCTCTTATTTCATTTATTATCGGATTTACAGGAGCAAACATATTAGATTTAGTTGTAATTGGAGCAGTATTCTTCTTTAAACATATACATAAAAAAGAGATGGAAGAAGCTCGAAATAATAGATATAGCAGAACATATTCTCCAGATTTTCCTAATTATTCTAATTCTCAAACAACTACCTCTGATTCTTCTTCAGACTGGCTAAGATTTGGTATACGTAAAAAGAAAAATCAACTTCAAGGAGATACTGAATCAAAAAATTTATTTCCAAATAAAGTTACTAATAGTACGAACATAGTAGAAGTTCTTAAAATTGATAATATTATAAAACAGCAAATAGTAAGAACTTTAAAGTTTATTCAAGAAGGTGATGTTAATACTATTGATAAAAATACTCTTAAAAATTATCTTAGAGATATTTTAAATAATTTAAAATCACTAAAAAATTCAGTGGTTAATCAACAATTTAAAATAATAGGTACATTTCATCAACAAGATGATTCAATTGATGTAGTAATATCTACATTTACTAATATAGTCAACCAGTTAAGTAATTCAGATATAAATAATCAAACCTTAAATGAAATTAATCATGAAATTATAAATATGAATAGATTCTTTGAAACGATTAAACCCGAGTTTGATGATAACATGGTAGCAATTTATTCAATTATTGATTTAGGAACTGTGATGTATCATAAAAATAAATATGATTACTTTATACAAGACATGTTCAAATTTTTATGTGATGATACAGTAAGAAATTCTAATCCAAGTAATTCTCAATATGAAAGGATAATAAGTATTAATACACAAATTCAAGGAATTGTACTAAAAAATTCAGATAGAGAAATTATAAGAGAATTTTGTAACGAAATTTTGTTATCTCTAGATAGTAGCAAAAAATAGATAGTTTTATAAATATTGAAATCTTAACAAGTATATGAACAGACCAACTTATAAACAAATAACAAGGGAAGTATTAGAAGATGCAGATACAAATTATAATACAAAGAAGGCTAGAAGTCAAATTAATGGCTTGTCACATGCAATAAATGAAGTAGGAGAAATTGCAGAGAAAGGAAACAATAGAGCTAATTTGGCTTTAACAGGACTTGCTGCTTTAGCTTTAGCAGCAGGAATAGGAACTGCTAAATATTTAGGAGAAGATAATAACCAAACTCAAACTCCAATACCTACTCAAACACAAACTCAAACTCCAATACCTACTCAAACACAAACTCAAACTCCAATACCTACTCAAACACAAGTTCTTGATGCAGAAGTTTCAAGAAGTTTAGAGTCTAAATTATATACTCCTCAAGAGTGTAGTGTGGCTGAAATGAGAGGTATTCAAGACACTCTTAATTTTTATAATCAATCAGGAGAAAGAGTTGGAACTACTACTCAAGTTAATTGGGAAAATAATACTCGTAAAAGTTTTGGTGATAGAATGGTAGATTACTTACAATCAAATATTCTTGAACCAACTGGAATTTATAATGCAATAAGTTTAACATTTCAAAACCCTGGTGGAAATGACTTTAGAGTTTCCTATTCTCCTAGAAATGCTCAAGAACTAGTAGAATTCTTAAATAATAGAGTAAGAGGTGACTGTACAAGTGGAGAATATGCAGTAACTATTGAAGGAATGGCTAATGTTTCCCCCAGTCCACAAGTACGAACAATTGTCCAAACTCTACCAGCTGAGCAACCAGTTGCTGCTCCACCCGCTCAGCAAGGATGTGCAACTCCAAATAATCCAACTGTACAAGGACATTGCTTAAGTATACGATAAACAGTGATTAAACATAAATTTATATAAAATGGAAATATCAAAATTAAATACAAAACAAAATGTAAAAAAAGGAGGATTAGCAGCACTACTATTAGGAAGTGCCTTAGGTGTAGCTGGATGTAGTAGTGCTCCAAAATATACTCCTCTACCAACTGATCCTTCATATGAAATAGATGTAACAGGGATACCTGTAAGTTCAATTAAACAGTATAGTTCAAGTCCAAACTCAAATATTACATTACCCGCATACATAATAGATGGTACAAATTATTTATTTATTCCCGAAACTACTTCTAAAGACATCAGATGGCTTTCACAACATAGAAAAGGAATTAGACCTGCAGCAGAATGTCCTATACGTTATGATTTACTTGAAAATCAAATACTAAAATTTCAAGATGAATCTTATTGTGTTATAGACGTTTGTTATAGAGAAGATTTTCCATTTGACCCGCAACAACGTAGTGGAAATGGAGCAGCACCTGGTAATGGTGGACCAAGTAACGGTGGACCAAGTAACAGTGGACCAAGTAACGGTGGACCAAGTAATGGTGGACCAAGTAATGGTGGGCCAAGTAACGGTGGACCAAGTAATGGTGGGCCAAGTAACGGTGGACCAAGTAA